>NZ_JBHUQX010000059.1:0-29925 GCF_042674225.1 Streptomyces sp. NPDC056948 | reverse complement strand
GGAGGCCGAGCAGGTTCGTGCCTGAGGGCACGGCGGCTGTTCGCACCTGCGGTTCGGGGGCGCCGTCCACCTTCGCGGCGATCGAGATCCGGAGGTAGTCGAGGAATCCGCGCAGAACCTCGGCCTCGTTGCTTCCGGTCCGGGGCGGCGGGGTGTCGCGGCGGCGGCTGCGGCGCGTGGTGCTGGGCACCGTAGTCTCCCTTCTCTCGTCGGGGGCCGGCGTCGGCCGCCGTGTCAGGCGGTGCGGCGGATGAGGAGGACGTGGTCGGTGACCTCGGCGGTGCGCCCGTCCGGTCCGGTCGCGATCCGGCGGGGTGCGTCGGCCCGCTCGACCGTCCAGGTCTGCTCGGCCAGGTCGATACCCGCGGCGACTTCCCGCGGGCTCGGGTAGCGGATGCCGGGATCCTGGTTCCACGACCACGGCGCGGCCGAGCCGTGGTCGACGACCAGCAGCCGCCCGCCCGGGCGCAGTGCGTGCGCGGCCGAGCGCAGGACGGTGGCCCGGTCCAGGTCGAAGGGGGTGTGGAGGTAGTGGGCGCAGACCAGGTCGAATCCGCCGGGCGGCCAAGACTCGCGCAAGTCGGCCCGCACGGTGGTGACGTGGTCGCCCAGGCCGTGTGAGCGGGAGAGGGCGGCGAGCCTCTCGACCGCCACGGCCGATATGTCGACGGCGGTGACGTGCCAGCCAAGTCGGGCGAGCCACAACGCGTCGCCGCCTTCGCCGCATCCGAGGTCCAACACGTCACCGGGCGGCAGGCCCGTCACCGTCTCGGTGAGGCGGACATTCGGCTGCGGGCCGTCGGCTGCCGGTCGGGCCGCGTAGACGCCGTCCCAGAACGCGACCGCATCGGTGGTGCTCATCAAGGCTCCTTGTGTCGGGATGCGCTCAGTCTTGCCAGGCACCCCACGACCTGGCACGGAATCTTGCGGTTACGGCAAGATGGCCTGATGGATCGCAAGACGGACGACGAAGTGCTTGACGGGGTGGGGCCGCGGCTCCGCGCACTGCGTCGTGCCCGCGGCATCACCCTCGCCGACCTCGCGGCGACGACCGGCACGTCGGAGAGCACTCTGTCCCGGCTGGAGAGCGGGCAGCGCCGGCCGAGCCTGGAATTGCTGCTGCCGCTGGCTCGCACCTATGACGTTCCGTTGGACGACCTCGTCGGTGCCCCGCGCACCGGCGACCCCCGGATACACCTCAAGCCGATCACGCGGTTCGGGATGACCTTCGTGCCCCTGTCCCGGCGACCGGGCGGTGTGCACGCGTTCAAGATGATCATCCCCGCCCGGCCGGAACCACTCGAACCGACCCCGCAGACCCACGAAGGCTTCGAATGGCTCTACGTGCTCAACGGACGCCTGCGGCTCGTGATCGGCGAGCGCGATCTGACGCTGCCGCCCGGTGAGGCAGCCGAGTTCGACACGTCCTTGCCCCACTGGCTGGGCAGCGCCGACGGCGGCGCGGTGGAGCTTCTCATCCTGTTCGGCCTGCAAGGGGTACGTGCGCACGTACGCACCGACCCTCATCGATCCGACCAGGCCGGGGGACGGCGGTGAACTCAGCGGGAGATCCTGCGTGATGCCCCGGGCTCCCTCTTGCACGTTCCACGCCATCCACCTTAAGTTACTCGCAGGTAATGAACGCTCGACGGCGGCCGTCCTCACCCGCTGACAGGAGGCGCTGAAGGCGCGGTGATCATGTGCCGGGCCGGGGCCACTCCTCACGGCCGTGACCCCTCACCCACCCACTCCCACCGTTTCAGGAGTTCCGCGCATGCCCACTCTCGACTGTCAGGACAATGTCTTCGTACTCGACCTGGGAGACGGCGAGAACCGCTTCCACCCCGACTGGATCACCGCAGTCAATACCGCGCTGGACGAGGTGGAAAAGGCCGAGGGACCCCGTGCGCTGGTGACCGCCGCGACGGGCAAGTTCTACTCCAACGGCCTGGACCTGGACTGGCTGTTCGCCAACTCCGACCAGTACCAGGACTACGTCAACTCCGTCCATCAGCTCTTCGCGCGTGTGCTGTCGCTGCCGGTGATCACGGTCGCGGCCCTGCAGGGGCACACGTTCGCCGCCGGGGCCATGTTCTCGCTGGCCCACGACTTCCGCGTGATGCGTGCCGATCGCGGCTACTGGTGCCTGCCCGAGGCCGACATCAACATTCCCTTCACCCCCGGCATGGCCGCGCTGATCCAGGCCCGGCTGGCTCCGCAGACCGCCCACGTGGCCATGACCACCGCCCTGCGCTACGGGGGCCAGGACGCGCTCGCGGCCGGCATCGTCGACCAGGCAGTGGGAGAAGAGGCCGTGCGCGACGCTGCTCTGGAGATCGCGCGAGCGCGGTTGTCGAAGGCCGGTGACACCCTAGGCACCATCAAGGCCCGCATGTACGCGCCTGCCCTGGCCACCTTGCGAGACACCTCCAACCCTTTGGGCTGACTCCTCGGCCCGCATCATGCGCCGGCTCGCAGTTCGACCAGGCGCCGGGCTCGCCCGGCGGTTCGCCGCACAAGTCGGCGAACCGCCGATGACCTACCTCGCCTCGTGGCGCGTTGGTGGATGCTCAGGCGAAATCAGCTGGCGGGCTTGCCGAACCAGCGGGAGAGGTGGGCGTCCAGGTCCTGCTGATCGTCGCCTATCCAGGCGACGTGGCCGTCGGGGCGTAGCAGGACGCACGGAACATCCAGTACCGCGGTGGGATCCGCGAGGTGATCGACCCGGTCCGACCAACGGCCGACGGTCAGGCGTTCGGTGCGGTCCAGCAGCAGGCCGCGGCCGCGATGCAGCAGACCGTAGAGGTGGCCCTGTTTCACGTCGATGTCGCGCAGGCGGCGGCCGAGCAGGTCGGGGCCTTCGCCGAAGTCGTAGCGGATGCCGATCGCGGTGATCTTCTCGATCAGACGGCGGTTCACCTCGTCGAAGTCCATCAGTTCGGTGAGCAGCCTGCGCACGGCCTGCGGGCCCGGTTCGGTGGAGTGCAGTTCCATCTGGGCGCGGGTGTTGTCCAGCACGTCCTCGGCGACGGGACGGCGTTCGGCCTGGTAGGTGTCCAGCAGTGTTTCCGGCGCCCAGCCGCGGATCTGTGCGGCCAGTTTCCAGCCGAGGTTGAATGCGTCCTGAACGCCCAGGTTGAGGCCCTGTCCGCCGGTGGGTGGATGGATGTGTGCCGCATCACCGGCCAGCAGCACCCGACCGACCCGATAACGTTCGGCCAGCCGGGTGGCATCCCCGAAGCGGGACAACCAGCGCGGGGAGTGCACGCCGAAATCGGTTCCGGCGATGGCGCGCAACTGTTGTTTGAAATCCTCGAGGGTGGGCGGTTCCGCGCGGTCGCTGACTCCTGCGGCGGGGACCACGACGCTGTAGACCCCTTCGCCGAAGGGCCGGAGCCAGAATCGCTGATGAATCTCACGGATCTCGGTCACCTTGGCGGCGATCTCCCCCTGTGCCACGCCCACTTCCATCTCGCCCATCAGCGTCTCGGTCCGCGAGGGCTCGCCGGGGAAGCCGACGCCGAGCAGTTTGCGCACCGTGCTGCGCCCGCCGTCACAGCCGACGAGATAGCGCGCCCGCAACTGTTCGCCGTCGGCCAGCTCGACGGTCACACCCTCGTCGTCCTGCTCGAAATCGGCCACGGCACAACCGTGCCGGACCTGCGCACCCAGTTGGACCGCATGCTCTTCGAGCAGGTCGACGATGACCGGCTGCGGGATGCCCAGCAGGTAGGCATGCGCGGAATCCAAGCCCTTGGGTGCGGGTTTGGCGATGGCGGCGAAGAATCCGCCGGCCGGACGCTGCCTCCCGTGTTCGCGCATACGATCCAGCAGTCCGCGCATGGCCATCAGCTCGATACTGCGGATATGCAGACCGACGATGCGGACGAAGGAAACGGGCTCGGTTTCCTTCTCCAGAACGAGTACCCGCACATCGTGCAGCCGTAGTTCGGCGGCCAGCACCGCGCCGGCCGGCCCGCACCCGGCAATGATCACGTCGAACATGTCGTTCGACGACGGCTCGGCGGTGAACTGCGGAGATTCCATTGGTGTTGCCTTTCGGGAGTGCCTTGTCGTCAAGGCGCTCCCGGCGACACCTACGTCAATCGCCCGACCATGACGGGAAGGGGGAGCACCCACATCGATACAGCGTTCATGGGTCTCACCTCCTCGGGCGTTGTCGCGGTCAACCGCAAGCTACGAGCCCGGGCATCATCCCGTCCAGTTCTTTTGGCGCTGGGTTCGTCAGCGCAGTGCCGTTGCATTGGCGGGTGAGCCCACGCCGCCGGTGAGATTGAGGGGCTTGACGGTGACGAGGCTGCTCCAGCGGGCGTCGGACCGGCAGGCGTCGGCCAGAGCTGTCAGGTTCCACGTGACGTTCGTGCGGCGGCCGCCGGCGATCTCCGTCCTGCGGGCCGTGGTGCCGCCGCCCAACGGGGGCGACACCAACTGGGCCGACAGCCGGCTCGCCTACGAGTCGCTGTCGCCGGGCCTGCGGGCCTACGCCGACACGCAACGGAGCACCCGGTGGTGCGGGTGCATCCCGAGAGCGGCCGCAAGGGCCTGTTCGTGAACCCCGGTTTCACGGTCGGCCCGGCCCGGCCCTCCATCGTGCGGGGCGGGTGTGAGCCCTGAGGTCAGTGTCGGGCGAGCAGCAGTCTCTCGTTCCGCAGGACGTACCGTGCCGTGTCCGTGCCGAGCGTGATCCCCGCCTCGTCGGCCGACCGCGTGTGGATGCCGGAGAAGATCCGGGCGTCGACGTTCTCGTCCGAGAGCTGCTTCCAGGTGGTGTAGGTCCGGGTCACCCCGGGCGCGGTGGGGCTGGTCAGGTGGAACGGCGCGGTGCGCGCCCCGGCGAGCGCCGACAGGACGGTCTCCGCGGCGCCCGAGTAGGTGTTGTGGCCGCTGGGGTAGTCCGGATGCGCGGGGGTGGTGTGCAGCGGCGTCCAGTCCGGGTCGGGGTCGATGCCGCCGGTGCGGATCGCGGTGACGGGACGCCAGCGTTCGTAGGCGTACTTGCTGTCGGAGGTGGCGATCTGCGTGTCCACGAGCGCCACGTGGAAGAGCGCGACCAGCCGCGCCTGCCCGGCGATCCCCTCGTGCGTGCGCGAGAGGGCCACGCGCAGCGGCTCGGTGTACAGAGTGAGGGAGGAGCCCAGCCAGAAGGTGGCGGTCTCTGTCTGGTGGGCGCTGCGTGCGGTGCTGTCCGCGGCACCGTACGCCCGCACTTCCGCGAGGTCGGCGGCGTAGCGCCGCGCGTCCAGGGCGGGCGGCGGGCCGAGCCGGAACTGGCTCGGCGACTTCAGCAGGAAGGGCTTGGCGAGCCGGTTGCCGTACTGCGTCGCCGGAGCGTGGGCGGGGGGTGTCGGCTGCCAGACGCCCGGGGCCGCGGGCCGCACGGGATACGGCGCGTTGACCGAGGCGGGGTCGAGGCCGTCGCCCTCGCGGGAGGCGAGGAGGCGGTCCGCCTGCCGCTCCCCCGCCGCGATGCCGCGATCCTCCGCCGCGCCGTCCGGGATCGCGTCGAGGGTCTCCTCGAACGTCGCGTCGAGCTGCTCCGCACGGCTCGGGGCCAGCGTCACCAGCGCGCGGTGCACGGCCGCGGCGAGCGCCGCGTCCTGGTACGCGACGCGCTCGACGCCGGCGGGCACGCTCCGGGTGGCCCGGGCCGCGGCGAGCCAGCCGATGGCCCACGTACGGCTGTTGGTGACCTGGGTCGACGCACCGGCCGTCGCGATGGTCTCGGCCGTGGCGTCGTACCAGGCGAGCGCCGTGGAGGTACGGCCCGCCGCTGAGGCCTGCGGCACAGCGAGCGACGCGGTCAGCAGAGCCGCCGCGCCCAGGACGACGAGGGTGGGGCGGGTTCTGGTCGAACTCACGCTTTCTCCTTCGGTTTCGGTGAGGTCCAAAAGGTCGGTGAGGCATGGCGCGCTTCGGTCATGCCGGGCTGCCGTCCTCCACGAGGTCCACTCCGAGCTGTGCGAGCAGGCCGTCACGCAGGGCCGCGTACTCGGCGCTGCCGTGGCGGCGCGGCTCCGGCAGCTCCACCGGGATATCGGCGGCGATCCGGCCCTGGTCCAGCACCACCACCCGGTCCGCGAGAGCGATCGCCTCGTCGACGTCGTGCGTGACCAGGAGCACGGCGGGCCGGTGCCGTTCGCACAGCCGGCGCAGCAGGACGTGCATCCTGATCCGGGTCAGGGCGTCCAGGGCCCCGAACGGCTCGTCGGCGAGCAGCAGTTCCGGATCGCGTACGAGAGAGCGGGCGAGTGAGACGCGCTGCTGTTCGCCTCCGGACAACTCGACGGGCCAGGCCCGCTCGCGGCCTTCGAGGCCGACCTCGGCGAGGGCGGCCCGGCCGCGTTGTTCGGCATCCGGTCCGCCCAGGCCCAGGACGACGTTGTCGAGCACACGCTTCCAGGGCAGCAGCCGGGCGTCCTGGAAGACGACGGAGAGGCGGTCGGGGGCGGCGAGTTCACCGCTTGTGGCCACGTCGTGGTCGAGCCGGGCCAGTGCGCGCAGCAGTGTGCTCTTGCCGGAGCCGCTGCGCCCGAGCAGGGCCACGAACTCGCCCGGGGCGACGGTCAGGTCCAGCCCGTCGAGGATCCTGCGCTCGCCGAAGGAGCGCACCAGATTCCCGATCCGGACCGTGGCGCTCTCGGCCGCGCGGTCCTCGGTGGTCCACAGGCCCTCGACGGCGTCCTGGTCCTCCGTGCCGGTCAGTCCCCCAGTGTGCGCCGCCATGTCAGCGTCCTCCTCTCCACGAGCCGTACCAGAGCATCGGAGAAGAGCCCGAGGAGTCCGTACACGACGAGGCCGACGAGGATGATGTCGATCTGCCCGTACGTCCGCGCGAGCTCCATCATGTAGCCGATGCCGCTGGTGGCGTTGACCTGTTCGACGACGACCAGCGCGAGCCACGCGGCGGTCACCGCGAAGCGCATCCCGAGCAGGAAGCCGGGAAGGGCGCCGGGCAGCACCACGTGGCGGACGAACTGAAGCCTGCTGAGCCGCACGGTCTCCGCGAGCTCGGCGTAGCGGTTGTCGATGCCGCGCAGTCCGTTGTGGGTGTGGATGTAGACCGGAACGAAGACGCCCAGCGCGATGGTGACGACCTTCATCGTCTCGCCGATGCCGAACCAGAGGATCAGCAGCGGGATCAACGCCAGCGAGGGGATCGCCCGCTTGATCTGCACGGGGCCGTCGATGACCGCCTCGCCGATCCGGCTGAGCCCGGAGACCAGCGCGAGGAGCAGTCCGCCCGCGACTCCGAACACCAGCCCCAGCAGGGCACGTTGGGCGGAGGTCGCCAGGTTGGACTGGAGCCGGCCTTCCTCGATGAGATCGCCTGCCGCTGCCGCGATGGTCCAGGGTGCGGGCAGGCTCCGGGCGTCGATGAGGCCGGCGGCGGAGCCCACGGCCCAGACGGCGAGCAGCAGCAGCGAACCGATCGCCCACCCGTACGGCACGGGGCGTCCTGGCGCGAGACGCCTGCGGGTGCGACGGCCCGACAAGCGCCGGGCGGCGGGCACGGCCTGTTGTGTCACCGAGGGCCGCTGCTTGTCGGAGAGCGTCGTGCTCATGTCGACCCCCCTGCACCGGCGAGGGCGCCGGCGCCCACCGACTCGTATCGCCGGTCGAAGAGGAGGTCCGCCTTGAATGCCTTGTGGTCCTGCTCCTTCGCCAGCAAGTCGATGGTCTGCTGCTGACGCTGGATGGCACTGGTCCAGTCCGCAGGAATGTCGGGATCACCGGACCGCTGCACGAGGTATTCGCCGTCCTCGCGGCTCAGCCCCTGGTCCTTGACGTAATAACCCTCGATCCATTCCTTGGGGTGCTTGTCGATCCAGATCTGTGCGCGCGCCCAGAACTTGATGAGTTCTCTGATGGCGGCGGACTTCTGTGCGTCACTGACGGAATCGGTGAGCGCCCACAGGTGCCCTGGGTCGTCACGCAATCCGTGCTTGACGGTCGTCCCGCCGCTCTTTCCGTATTTCGTCAGATACCGCTTGATGTTGACTTCGCCCAGGGGTGCGGCATCCACCTGGTGATTTCCCAGTGCCGTGGGATAGACGTCGTCGGTGCTGGCCAGTTCGACGAGTGTGACGTCGTCCTGCGTGAGCCCGGCCTTCTGCAGGATCCGCAGCACCAGCGCACCCTGGGCCTGGCCCGGACTGTAGGCGATCTTCTTCCCGCGCAGGTCCGCGAGCGTCTTGATGCCCGCGCCGGGCGCGATGCCCAGCTCGTAGATCGGGTCCCGAAGCGGCTCCTTGCGGAACTCGGCCGCCACCAGCTTGGTGTCGAGGCCGGTCCAGTAGGCGTTGATCGACGGGATGTCCGCGGCTGAGCAGACGTCGAGAGCCCCCGCCCGGAAGGCCTCGGAGCACTTCGGGCCACCGCTGATGTTGGCCCACTTGACCTTGAAGGGCAGCTTGTCGATCTGCCCCGACAGCTCAAGCGCGACCTTGAGGTCCGGCGCCCCGACGGTGATGGAGGTGTCCGAGGAGACCTTGGCCGGGATCTTCTCGCTGGAGACGTCCTTGCCGACCTCCGTGGACGCCGAGTTGTCCGCACAGGAAGTCGACAGAAGGGAGAAGGACAAGGCGACCGCCGCCGCGGCCACGAACCTGGATCTGGGCATGCGTATACGCGAGGTCATTGATTCCTTCTTGAAAGCAGAGATCGAGGAAGACGGGCAGCGCGGCAGGCGTCAGATACACACGGCCGTGGCGATGCGCATCAGATCAATGGCCCGCCGTTTACGAAGGCATTCAAAGATCCGCATGAGGTCCGAACCTAACGACAGGTCAAAACATGGTCAAGGCAGGCCGCTTCGCTTTACCGTGCCCGCAACAACACTTTCGTGCCCATGCCATGCACCCGTTACATTCCGGCGGCATCGACTTCTACGCGACGGCTGCCGGTCACACCACGCTGACCGGATGCCGCACCGCCGCGTCGAACAGGTAGCCCTGTGTGTTGGGCACCGCGATGTCCGGCTGAGTGCGGCCGGCCGTGTCCGCGGCGCGGGCCAGCAGGTGGGTGGCGCCGGGTGCGTCGGGCTGCCAACTGACGGACCATCGGGTCCAGCTACCGGTGCGGGGCCGGTCGTGCAGGCGGGCGGGCCGCCAGTTCGCCCCGCCGTCGGTGCTGACGTCGACCCGGGCGACGGTCCCGGCCCCCGACCACGACCGTCCGTGCAGCACGTGCCTCCGCCCCGCGGTGAACGTGGCCCCGCTCGCCAGCTCGAAGGCGCTCTTCGTGGCCTGCCGGGTCAGCGGCGCGCTGCCTCCCTCCGGATGGGCGGGCCCGAACAGCCGGTAGAAGGTGGTGTTCCAGGGCGAGAAGAGCGGCTGCGCGGACACCTCGATGTCGCCGACCCACTTGATCGACGCGATCCCCACCCAGGACGGCACCAGCACCCGCACCGGGTACCCGTGGTCGTACGGGAGCGGCTCGCCGTTCATCTCGTACGCGAGCAGTACGTCGTCCAGTGCCTTGGATAGCGGAAGCGGACGGCGTACCCGGCCCAGGTTCTCGCCGCCGCTGACGTACTCGGCGTCCAGGCCACGCGGCTGCACGTCCACGGCGTACGGGGAGAGTCCGGCCCGGCGCAGTACGTCGGCCAGGCGCACCCCGCGCCAGCGTGCGACGCCGATCGCGCCCAGGGTCCACGAGGTGCCGCTGACCGTCTCGCCCTGCTGGGTCGTGTAGTAGGAGCGGCCGTTCCCGGCGCACTCGACGAAGGCGGTCCGGGTGACGGCCGGCAGGGTGCGCAGATCGTCGTACCCGAACTCCACCGGCCGGTCCTCGCCCGGGGTGCCGCGCAGCCCGCTCCCCCACAGCCGCAGCCGCCAGTCGTCGGCCTTCAGCACGGGGGTGGCGGTGTGGTTGCGTACGAAGAACAGCTCGTTGGGGGTGTGGTGGCCGGTGCCGCGCAGTGCCTCCCAGCGGGTCTCGGCGTTGGTGCCGCGCTGGATGAACCACTCGGGCGGCAGGGGCTTGACGATCGGTGCGTCGGCCGCGTGGGCGAGCCGCGGGGCGCCGAGTGCGGTCCCGGCGGCGGTGGCGGCGAGCAGGGTGAGCAGCCGACGGCGCGTGACCCCGTCGGCCCTGGCCTCACCGGCGAGCCACTGGCGCAGCCTTCGGCGGTCGTAGTCGGTTTCGTGGCGGTGACCGGCGGGGGTGGGTGAAGGCATGGCGGGTCCTCGTCATGGGCGAAGGAGCACGACAGGGGCTCTACAGCACAACGGGTGTGTGCGGCACGGTCGTTGACGGAGTCGTCGGGGGCGCGCGATCAGCCGGTCGTCCGACACAGCGCGGCGGCCACGCGGACGAGGTCCACGGCGCGGCGGCGGGTCAGGGGCTCCGACAACGGCATGGCGGGATGCAAGCACGCGGGTCCGAGGGTGTCAACGGAGCGTCCTCGTCGGCGCGCCACCCACCATGCGTCCACCGGGTGTGACGCCCGGCCGATCTGGTGCGTTGCCGCCCGCGTGTGGTTACCTGGCTGCATGACCGTGCTCGTGACCCGCCGCCACGTCGATTACGTGCGTGTCACCACCACGGGCTGTTCCGCCGTGAGCTGACGCCTCGCTCCGGCTTCCGACCCGCATTTCCTCCACCGCATCACGCTGACCGCTGCCCTGTGCGGGTACGGGCACGGCCGCCTGTCCAGCGGTGTCCTCACGCTTGCCGTCTTCTCTGCCCTCAGCACAGGGAGTACCGCCATGAGCCAGCCCATCGACTCCGTCACCGCCGGCCACACCCCCGAGGACGCCCCCAGCGCCATCGACACCTTCGCCGCCGCATGGGAGGCATGGCATCAGCGGAAGGACTCCGCCCTCGCCCATGAACACGGATTCCTCGCCGTCACCGGCCTGCACTGGCCGACCACCGACCCCCAGCGCTTCCCCGGCGTACCCGGCACCTGGTCGACGGGCGACGACGGCGTCACCGTCGTGCTCGGAGAGGGGGAGGAACTCGTCATCGACGGCACCGCGGTGCACGGACGGCACACGTTCGGTGTCATCCCGGAACGCGGTGGCATCACCGCCGTCTGGGGCGACGCGGTGATCGAGATCGCCAGACGCGGCGGCCACGACGTGATCCGGCCACGGCACCCGGAGCATCCGCTGCGTACCGCGTTCACCGGGACGCCCGCGTACGCACCGGACCCGCGGTGGGTGGTCACCGGCACGTACACGCCGTTCCCGGAACCGCGGCCGACCACCGTGGGCGCCGCCGTCGAGGGACTGCGGCACGTCTACGACGCACCCGGCAGGATCCGCTTCCGGATCGACGGCCGGACGCTGGGCCTGACCGCGTTCAACGGGCCCACACCAGGCAGCCTCATGGTGCTGTTCACCGACGCGACCTCCGGCGTGACCACGTACGCGGCCAATCGCGCCCTGCGGATCGACGCACCCGGACCCGACGGCACCGTGGTGCTGGACTTCAACCGTGCCACCAACCTTCCGTGCGCCTACACCGACTTCGCGACCTGCCCGCTGCCGCCGGGCGAGAACCGGCTCCCGGTCGCGATCGAAGCCGGTGAACAGATCCCGCACGAGCGGAAGCCGGTCGCGCAGTGAGCTCCTCGCCCCTCCCCCGGATCCGCTCGCTGTCGTTCCTGACGCCGGGCAACTACGCGGACGACGACCCGTCTGCGGGTCTCGAGGCCACCCTGCGGCTGTTCGAGTACGGCGAGCGCACGGGGTTCGACGGTGCCTGGGTGCGGCAGCGGCACCTGGAGCACGGAGTGTCCTCGGCGGCGGTGTTCCTCGCCGCCGCGGGCCAGCGCACCGAGCACATCGAGCTGGGCACCGCCGTGATCCCGATCGGGTACGAGAACCCGTTCCGGCTCGCCGAGGACCTCGCGCTCGCCGATGCGCTCTCCCGCGGGCGGCTGCAGATCGGTTTCAGCACGGGAATGCCACATGCGGACCTGATGGCACAACTGGTCCATGACGGCGACTGGCGCACCTTCGACCTGTCGTACGGCCGTATCGCCCGGGTGCGCGACCATCTGCGCGGACGCCCCCTGGGCAGTGCGGACACGGTCATCCAGACGCCGGGCGGCGCCCAGCGGCCACGCCTTCAGCCGTACAGCCCCGGGCTGGCCGACCGCACCTGGTACGGAGCCGGCAGCCTGCGATCGGCACGGTGGGCGGGCGAACAGGGGCTGAGCATGCTCAGCGGGAACATCGTCTCCGGCGAGGGCACCGACGACTTCTCCACCGCGCAGTCGGCACTGATCCGCGAGTACCGTCGCCTGCTCGGGCCGGAGCGACCAGGACGGGTGGCGATCGGCCGGGTGATCGTGCCCTTCGACAGCGCGGATGCGGTGACCCGACGCCGCTACCGCGCCTACGCGGCGAGCCGCCACGAGCGGACCCTCGCACCGCAGGGGGCCAAACGCACCCTGTTCGCCCCCGACGTGGTGGGGACGTCGGAGGAGATCCTGGAACTGCTGAGCTCCGACGCCGCGCTCGCGGACGTGTCGGAGCTGCGCCTGGAACTGCCGTACGAGTTCGAACCGGGCGACTACGAGCAGATCCTGCACGATGTGCGCCACCACATCGCGCCCCGGCTGGGCTGGCGGCCTGCCAGGGACCACGGTCAGCGCATCGTCGCCCGGTCGCAGGGGGCAGGATGACTCCGTGCTCGTCGTGATCGGCGGTCTGCCCGCCACCGGAAAGACCACGCTCGCCCGCCTGCTGGCGGCGGAGATCGGCGCGGTCCACCTGCGCGTGGACACCATCGAGCAGGCACTGGCCCGGTCCGGACCGGCCCGGCATCCGGTCGGTCCGGCGGGCTACGTCATCGGGTACGCCTTGGCCGAGGACCATCTGCGGCAGGGCCTGACCGTGATCGCGGAGTCGGTGAACCCGCTGGCGGTGACGCGGGACGCCTGGCGTGGCGCGGCCGCACGGGCGGGTGTGCCCTCCGTCGAGGTGGAGGTCGTCTGCTCCGATCCGGTCGAGCACCGGCGGCGGGTGACGTCGCGGTCGGTCGACATCCCGGACCTGCCGCTGCCCGACTGGCAGCAGATCCTCGACCGTAAGTACGAGCCGTGGGACCGGGACCGGGTCGTCGTCGACACCGCGGGACAGGATCCGGAGGCGTCGGCGGCCCTGCTGCTGCGGGCCGTGTTGTCGGCGGCCCGCCGGTGAATCCGGGTAGCGGTGCCCACGCTTGACGAGGGTCAGCGCCCGGTCCTCCCTAGGAATCACCCTTCATGACGCCACCCGCTGCTCCCCCGGTACGTCGTCCGGGTGGGCGAGGCCGAGCTGGTGTCGGAGGGTCGGGCCCTCGTACTCGGTGCGGAAGACGCCCCGTTCCTGGAGCAGCGGGACGACCTTGTCGGCGAACTCGTCGAGGCCGCCCGGGGTGATGTGCGGGACGAGGATGAAGCCGTCACTGGCGTCGGCCTGCACCAGCTCGTTGATGGTGCGGGCGATCGTGTCCGCCGAACCGATGAAGTTCTGCCGGTTGCCGGTCTCGATGACCAGTTCGCGGATCGACCAGTTGTTGGCCGCGGCGAGCTCGCGCCACTCGCGGGCGGTGGCCAGCGGGTCGCGGTACATGCGGACCTGGGCGCGGCCCTTGGAGATGTGGTTGTCGCCGACGTCGGGGTCGATGTCGGGGAGCGGCCCGTCCGGGTCGTAGGAGGACAGATCCCTGTTCCAGACGAACTCCAGGTGCTTGATGGCGGTGGCACCGCTGACCTGCTGGCGGCGCACCACCTTGGCCAGCTCCTCCGCCTCGGCATCGGTGTCGGCGAGCGTGAAGGTGGCGGCGGGGAGGATCAGCAACTGGTCGTGACGGCGGCCGTACTTGGCGAGGCGGTTCTTGACGTCCGTGTAGAAGGCCTGGCCCGTTTCGAGGGTGGCGTGCCGGCTGAAGATCGCGTCGGCCTCGGAGGCGGCGAACTCACGCCCCTCCTCGGAGTCGCCCGCCTGGAAGACGACCGGGCGGCCCTGCGGGGAGCGGGGGACGTTGAACTGGCCGTGGATGTCGAAGTGCTGTCCGGTGTGGACGAAGGCGCCCGCCTTGGCATCCCGCAGGAACGTGCCGGTCTCCTGGTCGGCCAGGATCTCGTCGCCGTGCCAGGAGTCGAAGAGTTCGTTCGCCGTGGCCAGGAACTCCTTGGCCCGGGAGTAGCGCTCCTCCTGCGGCAGGAAGCCGCCGCGGCGGAAGTTCTCGCCGGTGAAGGCGTCCCACGAGGTGACGACGTTCCAGGCGGAGCGGCCACCGGAGAGGTGGTCCAGGCTGGCGAACTGGCGGGCGACCTCGTAGGGCTCGTTGAAGGTGGAGTTGATGGTGCCGGTCAGGCCGAGGTGCTCGGTGACGGCGGCGAGCGCGGCGAGGACGGTGAAGGTGTCGGGCCGGCCGACGACGTCCAAGTCGTAGATCTTCCCGCCCTGTTCACGGAGCCTGAGCCCTTCGGCGAGGAACAGGAAGTCGAACTTGGCGCGTTCGGCGGTCCGCGCGAATTGTGCGAAGGAGCTGAATTCGACG
Source organism: Streptomyces sp. NPDC056948 (assembly GCF_042674225.1). NCBI lineage: Bacteria > Bacillati > Actinomycetota > Actinomycetes > Kitasatosporales > Streptomycetaceae > Streptomyces > Streptomyces sp. NPDC056948. Next base: position 15,402 of record NZ_JBHUQX010000059.1, on the reverse strand, counting down.
TGGCTGCCGGCCCGCGGGTCGCTCCACACGGTGGTGTTGTTGACGCCCGGGAAGTGGGCGGCCAGGTGGATCTGCTTCAGCGGCTTGCTCATGATGGTCGTCTCTCCGTCCGGCTCAGGCTGCGACGTAGCGGTTGGCGGGGCGGGTGAGGCCCAGCAGCCCGCGCAGGGTGTCGGCCTCGTAGGTACGGCGGAAGGCGTCGCGGCGCTGGAGTTCGGGCACCAGGCCCTGCGTGATCGCCGGAAGGTCGTGGCCCACGACGGCGGGGCGCAGCCGGAAGCCGGTCAGGCCAGCCGTCTGCAACTCCTGGAGATGATCAGCGAGTTGGGAGGGCGTGCCGGTGAAGATCGGGGCGTCGCTCGTGTAGGCCTGTCCCGCGAGGGCGTCGAGGCGCTCGCGGCGGGCTGCGGCCTCCGCGGGGTCGTCGTCCAGGAAGACCACGAGGTCGCCGAAGATGTGCAGGGGTTCGTCGGCGCGACCGGACGCCTCCTGCTCGGCGCGGATCTCGGCGACGACGGCACGGGCCTGGTCGGTGTGGTGCGGGGTGACGTAGCCGATGTCGGCGGCGCGGGCCACGAGCCGGTAGGGAATGGTGTCGTGGGCGAGGGCAGTGACGATCGGCTGGCCCTGAGGCGGCCGGGGCGTGATGGACGGGCCCTTGACGCTGAAGCGCCCTCCGTCGAAGTCGATGTAGTGAAGCTTGTCCCGGTCGATGAAGCGGCCGGTGGCGGCGTCCCGGATCTCGGCGTCGTCCTCCCAGCTGTCCCAGAGGCGGCGCACCACCTCGACGTGGTCGGCGGCCTCGTCGAAGAGGTCGGTCACCACCTCCCGCGCGGCGGGGCTGTCGTAGGCCTCGATGCGCGGGACGGTGCGGCGGCCGAAGTGCGCGGCCTCGTTCGGCCGGGCGGTGATCTGCACACGCACGCCGGCGCGGCCGGTGCTGACGTAGTCGAGAGTGGCGATCGCCTTGGAGATGTGGAACGGCTCCGTGTGGGTGGCTACCACCGTCGGCACCAGGCCTATGTGCCGGGTCAACGGTGCCACGCGGGAGGCGATGAGTACGGCGTCGAGCCGGCCGCGCACCTGGTCGGTGCGCTCGTCCGGGTCCAGCCAGTGGGAGGACTGCGGCCCGAGACCGTCCTCGATGGTCACGAAGTCGAGCAGCCCCCGCTCGGCCTCGGCGACCAGGTCGGCCCAGTAACGGGCGGTGAACAGGTGCCGGGGGCGGGCCACCGGCTCGCGCCAGGAGGCGGGATGCCAGCCCGTGCCGTCCAGGGCGACGGCAAGATGCAGGGAAGAAGGGGGAGTTGAGGACACGAGTCAGCGCCTTCCTTGAAGTCCGCGACGAAAACGCCGGCTCCTCACATGAGGGCGACGGCGGTGAAGGAACGAGTCAGGAGCAACAGAGCGCGCCGGCCACGCGCTGGAGATCGATGTGCGGCCGGGAGTGGAGATGGACGGCGTGGAATATGTGCGTCACGTCCGCCGCCTCCGTCCGTCGGGTCGCGCGCTTCGGCGCCTCGCACACCTCGTCGTCAGTCACAACGCCTGCACCTCGCGCGATGTTCCCGGGCTGCGGACCAGCAGGATGGGCGAACGGCGGCGCAGGGTGAAGCCGATGGACTCGTACAGCCGGATCGCCTGCACATTGCCGGCGGCGGCGTGCAGGAACGGGACGTCACCGCGGGCTCGGATGCCCGCCGCGACGGCGCGCACGAGGCGCGTGCCCAGACCGCGGCCGCGATGCTCCGGGTCGGTGCAGACGGCGCTGATCTCCGTCCAGCCGGGTGGCCGGATCCGCTCGCCGGCCATGGCGATCAGCCGCCCGTGGTGCCGGATGCCGAGATAGGTGCCCAGTTCGACGGTGCGTTTCAGGAAGGGGCCCGGTGCGGTGCGGGCGACCAGGTCGAGGATCTCGGGGACGTCGTCGGGTCCGAGTCGTACCGCTTCCGGGGCGGGCCGGACACGTAGTGCGGTGTCGACGAGCTGGACTCCCAGACCGCCGCCGACGACATCCCACCCGGAGGGGACCTCTTCGACCGGCTTGACCCGTACGACGGTTCCGGGACCGACGAGCTCGTGCAGGTCGGCCCAGGCGGCCGGGTCGGCCGGATCGGCGAGGGCGGCGAAGTCGTAGACGTCGCAGGGGTAGCGGGCGGCACGGCCGAGCCGTTCGGCGAATCGGGCGTGCGGGCCGGCCAGTGCGGCCCAGACGGCGTTGTCCAGAGGGTGCGTGCTCGGGTCGGCCAGGGCGTCGCCACCACGAACGTCGATCGAATGTGTCACGGAGGCGGAGTCCTTAGAGGTCAGCGGGTCGCCTCACCATGTCTAGCAGGCAGTTGAGGGATAGATCATTGCAGGTGCATGAATTTCGGGTCCGGCCACTGTGGCCTTCCCTACATTTCCCATCGATTTACTAGGGAAGCGTTGACGGCTCACCCGGCGGGTGCGCAGGATGATGTACATGTCCCACACGCAGCAACGACTCGTTCGTCGTCGGCATGTCGACTTTGGTCACGTCGTCAGCGCCCCCTGCTGTCGTAGGTGAGGCACGCGGCTCACACCCAGCGCGTGCCGCTCCGCTCCTTCTCTCTTCGCCCAGGTGCTCAGGCGCATCCACCCGCCGCACCTGATGGCCCGACGCACTTCTGAAGGACGACCGCCATGACCACGGCACTTCCGGCCCAGGCCATTCCGTCGGATTCCCCGCTCCCCGACCTACGCCGTCTCCGACTCGTGGGCGACACCGCTCAGGAAGGCGACGGGCGAAACGGTTCCGCACCCCTCGTCGGCTACCTCGTGCTCGTCCCCGAGGGCACCGACCCCGCCCAGCTCTTCGCCGAGGACGTGACACGGCCGGAGATCCGGCCGGTCGCCTACACGGACTCACCTCCCCCGCACCGGACGGGAGCGGGAGGCAGTGGCGTCCGCATCGATCCCGCGCGCCGTGTCGCCGAGCTGGACGGACGCCAACTCGACCTCACCTACCTGGAGTTCGGGCTGCTGGCGCATCTCGTGCGGCATCCCCACCAAGTGCATTCGCGCGAGCAGTTGATGGCCGGCATCTGGGGCTACGACCACATCGGCGACGGCCGCACCGTGGACGTCCACATCGCGCGCCTGCGCCGCAAGCTCGGCGCGGCTCACCGGCACCAGGTCGTCACCGTGCGGCGCGTGGGCTACAAGTACGTGCCCGACCAGCAAGAGCGCACCACCACCGCAGCTTGCCGCCGACCCTGAGGAGACCACCACCATGGGCGTTGCCACTGCGCCGGCCGACCCCGCCTCGGCATCCGAACGGACCGGGCCAGGCCGTGCGCACTGGCTGCGCGTGGCCCGCGAGACGGCGGACGACCTGGCCACGGACGCGGTGGCCAGGGAGCAGGCAGGCAAGGCCCCCTTCGACGAGGTGTCCCGGCTGCGCGAGTCGGGCCTGCTGACCCTCCTCGTGTCGGCCGAGCTCGGAGGAGGCGGCGCGGAGTGGCCCACGGCCTACGCCGTCGTCCGGGACATCGCCGCCGCCGACAGTGCGATCGCTCAACTCCTGAGCTGTCACTACTTCCTGTCGTGGAGCGCCCGGTTCCTCACCGAGCCCGCTCTCGCCGCAGAGATCGAGCGGCGGTCCGCGGCGCAGCAGTGGTGCTGGGGCGGTGGTGTCGCACGCCAGGACCTGCCTCTGGCGCTGGCCAGGACAACGGGCGGCTATGTGCTCGACGGCCGGCAGAGTTACGCCACCGGGGTCCTGGTCGCCGACCGGCTCGTCGTGCGTGCCGTACGGCCCGATACCGGCGAACCGTTCGCCGTCGCGGTCGATCCCGCCCGTCACGGCGTGAGGATCGACGGCGACGCCGACCCGTTCGGCCAGCGGCTCGCGGCCGGCGGGAGCGTGGAGTTCGACGGCGTACTGATCGCCGCCGAGGACGTACTCGGATCCCTGTCCGCGGACGAGGACGTCCTGTCGCCCCTGACCGCACTGGCCTCGCCGGTCGGCCGGCTCCTGTCCGTCCAGCTCTGTCTCGGCATGGCCGAGGGAGTGCTCGCCGAAGCCCGTGACTACAGCAGGACCGGCCACTCCCCCTGGCACCCGGACTGGCCCGTCGGCTCACCCCAGGACCCCCAGGTGCTGACCGCGTACGGGGAACTCACCGTCCTCACCCGCGCCGCCTCCGCACTCACCGACCAAGCACAGGAAGCCGTGCACGGCGGGCTCATACGGGGCGAGGAGATCACCTACGACGAGTACGCGGAGATCTCCGTGCTCGTCGCCATGGCCGAAGCGGCCGCGTCCAAGGCCGCGCAGGAGACCACCGCCCGAGCCCTCGACATCATCGGCGTCCGCTCCGCGTCCGCACGGCTGGGCTTCGACCGCTTCTGGCGCAATGCCCGGACCCACACCCTGTACGAGCCCGTCACTCACCGGCTCCGCGACGTCGGCGACTATTTCCTCAGCGGTGGGCACCCTCCGTTCATCCTGCCCGTCTGACCCCGGCCCGGCCGGACAATTGTGAACGCTGTGCTTCACTCCCATGTCGGGCAGTTCAGAGAATGAGATGTATGCGCAAGCGACATTGACGTGGCTGGTTTTCGCTGCAACTCTCTTGGCTGTGAGCCATTCCGAGAAACTAGCCGCGCGCCTGCACGTCGACTTGCGACGCCAGGCCAGCGCCATCTGTGCCGTCGGCTTCTGAGCCCCTGACGGGCACCTCTCACGCGCTCCATTTCACATTCAACTGTCGCGTCCTCCGCTGCTGCCGTAGACGCTGAACTCCTCGCAGCTCTTCCGGCGAGGTCCCTCTTCCGCCGTCCGTCGCGGCTTCGCTTGCTGTCCTGTTGAGGACCGCACGCGGTCCTGACCATGGACGGTTTTCCCCATTCCCTTGAACAGGACCCTTTCATGGCCACTACGGCATCGAACCGACGCCAATTTCTCTCTCTGCTCGGTCTTTCGGCGGTGGCCGTGAGCTGCGGTACGACCGCCGGCGCCTCCTCCGGCAAGGGCGGGACCAAGACGCTGCGCTATCAGGGCTGGGCGGGTCAGGTCACTCTGCCGGAGCTGGCCGAGGACCTCGGCTATCTGGAGGACGTGAAGCTGGACTGGGTCGGCAACACCATCAGCGGGCCGCAGGACATCCAGTCCGCGGCGACCGGCCAGGTCGACTTCGGTGGCGCGTTCAACGGAGCGGTCGTCAAACTGGCCGCGAACAAGGCCCCCATCAAGGCCGTCATCAGCTATTACGGCGCCGACAAGTACGCCTACAACGGCTTCTACGTCCTCAAGGACAGCCCCATCCGCTCGGCCCGGGACCTCATCGGCAAGAAGATCGGGATGAACACCCTCGGCGCCCACTCCGAGGCCATGCTCGACATCTACCTCCAGCGGGGCGGCCTGTCGCAGTCGGACATCGGCAAGGCCGAGCCCCTGGTCGTCCCGCCGGTCAACACCGAGCAGACCCTGCGCCAGAAGCAGATCGACGTGGCCGTACTCGGCGGCCTGCTGCGCGACAAGGCCCTGGCCACCGGTGGCATCCGCCCGCTGTTCACCGACTACCAGCTGCTCGGCGCGTTCAGCGCCGGCACCTACGTGATGACCGACCGGTTCCTCAACCAGAACCCCGACACCGCGCGCATCTTCGTCACCGGCATCGGAAAAGCCATCGACTGGTCCCGTTCCACTCCACGCGAAGAAGTCATCGCCCGGATGACCGACATCGTGAAGAAGCGCGGCCGCAACGAGGACCCCGCACCCCTCAAGTACTGGCAGTCCTTCGGTGTCGCCGAGAAGGCGGGCCGCATCACCGGCAAAGAACTCAAGCTGTGGGTCGACTGGCTGACCGAGCGCGGCGACATCAAAAAGGACCAGGTCACCTTGTCGGACCTCTACACCAACAAGTACAACGCCAGCGGGAGCTGAACCTCATGCCGGAATCCAGCACACCCAAGATCGAGTTCGAGAACGTCACGAAGGAATTCACCGTAAAGGACCGGAAGGGGGCTCGGCAGACGACCCGGTTCACCGCACTCGACGGAATCGATCTGCAGATAGCGGACGGCGAATTCGTTGTCCTCGTCGGTCCCAGCGGCTGCGGAAAGTCGACCCTGCTGGATCTCCTCGGCGGTCTCACCCGGCCCACCGGCGGACGCATCCTGCTCGACGGGCGACCCATCACCGGGCCCGGCCTGGACCGAGGCATCGTCTTCCAGCAGTACGCCCTGCTGCCCTGGCGCACCGCGCAGGGCAACGTCGAGTTCGGCCTGGAAGCAACCGGCGTCCCCCGACGCCAACGCGCCCAGCGCGCCCGGGAGTTCCTCGACCTCGTCGGCCTCACCGGCTTCGAGGAGCGCCACCCGCACGAGCTGTCCGGCGGAATGCGCCAGCGCGTGGCGATCGCCCGCAGCCTCGCCTACGACCCCGATGTGCTGCTGATGGACGAGCCGTTCGCCGCGCTGGACGCCCAGACCCGCGAGTCGCTCCAGGACGAGCTGCTGCGTATCTGGCAGCGCACCGGCAAGACCGTCGTCTTCATCACCCACGGCATCGACGAGGCCGTCTACCTCGGACAGCGCGTCGCCGTCATGACGTCCAGGCCGGGCCGCATCAAGCAGATCGTGCCGGTAGCCCTCGGCTCCCGTGACGCGACGGACGACCTGCGCTCCAGCCCCGAGTTCGCACACCACCGCCACGAGATCTGGTCACTGCTGCACGACGAGGTCGCCAGGGCCCAGCAATTGGAGAAGGAGGCGGCTGCCGTATGAGCCCCACGACCGGAACGACCGCCGTGGACACCACGACGCCGGACACTGTGAGCACCACCGGGCCGGCTCCGGCCCCTTCCTCTGCCGAGTCCACCGCCACGTCCGCTGCGTCGCCACCAGCGGGCGCATCGCCGGAGACGCAGCGACACGTTCGCTCCACGGCTGCCCGTATCCGCCGGGTGACCCACCGGCTGCCGAGTCTGCTGGTGAGCGGAGCCACCAAGTCCGCGGCGATCGTGGCTCTGTTGCTGCTCTGGGAGACCGCGCCGCGCCTGGGGCTGGTCGACCGCACGTTCCTGCCGCCGTTCAGCGAGGTCGCCCGCGCCTGGTGGGAACTGGCGGTCGACGGCCAGCTCGCCGACAACGCCCGCGCCAGCCTGGTCCGCTCCTTCAGCGGGTTCGGCCTCGCCGTGCTCGTCGCCGTGCCGCTCGGCCTGCTGATCGGCTGGTACCGACCCGTGGCCGACCTCCTCGGCCCGCTGCTGGAGGTCTTCCGCAACACCGCCGCACTCGCCCTGCTGCCGGTGTTCGTACTGCTCCTCGGCATCGGCGAGACCTCGAAGATCTCCATCGTGCTCTACGCGTGCACCTGGCCGATCCTGCTCAACACCATCAGCGCGGTCCGGGGCGTCGACCCGACCCTGCTGAAGCTGGCGAAGTCGATGGACCTGTCCGCGCCCAGGCTGTTCCAGAAGGTCATCCTGCCCTCCGCGGTACCGGTCGTCTTCACCGGCATCCGGCTGGCCGGGGCAGTCTCCATCCTCGTCCTGGTCGCCGCCGAGATGATCGGCGCCAAGGCGGGCCTCGGCTATCTGATCAACGCCTCGCAGTACAACTTCGCGATCCCGCAGATGTACGCCGGCATCGTCACCATCTCCGCCATCGGAGTGGCCTTCAACCAGCTCCTGGTCGCAGTGGAACGACGGCTCAGCACCTGGCGGCTCCCGTCCGACGGCTGACCTCGGCCCGCTCCCCCTCCCCCCTCACCGCCGTCCGGTCTGTCGCACTGTCCCGCTCGTCTCCCGCTCTCAGTCCCACGCTCCCGATCCGAGGAACCTCATGACCGCGACCAGCCCCAGACGCCTGCATCTCAACGCCTTCCTGATGAACGCCGGCCACCACGACGCCGCCTGGCGGCACCCCCGTACCCAGCCCGAGCGGGTCACCGATCTGCGCTACTTCCAGCAGCTCGCGCGGACCGCCGAGCGTGGCCTGTTCGACTCCGTGTTCCTCGCCGACGGCCTCGCCCTGTGGGGGAAGGTCAGACACAACGTCCTGGGCGGCTTCGAACCGCTCACCCTGCTGTCGGCCCTGGCGGCGGTCACCGAACACGTCGGCCTGATCGCCACCGTCTCCACCACCTTCAACGAGCCCTTCCACACCGCCCGCAAGTTCGCCTCCCTGGACCACATCAGCGGAGGCCGGGCCGGCTGGAACATCGTCACCTCCGGCACCGTGAACGAGGCCCGCAACTTCGGTCAGGACGAGCACCTGGAACACGGGCTGCGCTACGAGCGGGCACGGGAGTTCGTCGAGGTGGCCACCAAGCTGTGGGACAGCTGGGAGGACGACGCGATCCTGCTCGACCGGGAGCGCGGCGTCTACGCCGACACCGACAAGGTGCGGGAGATCAACCACCGCGGGGAGTACTTCGGGGTGCAGGGCCCGCTGAACGTCCCCCGCACCCCGCAGGCTTACCCGCTACTGGTGCAGGCAGGCTCGTCGGAGGACGGCAAGGAGTTCGCCGCCCGGTACGCCGAGGCCGTCTTCACCGCCCAGCAGACCCTGGCCGACGGCCAGGCCTTCTACAAGGACCTCAAGGCACGGCTCGTCCGCTACGGCCGCACCGAGGACCAACTGCTGGTGCTGCCGGGCATCGCCCCGGTCATCGGCTCGACGGAGGCCGAAGCCCGCGTGCTGGAACAGGAGCTGACGGAGCTGCAGGTGCCCGAGTACGGGCTCGCCCAGCTTTCCGCGATGCTCGGCACCGATCTCACCGGGCTGCCGCTGGACGGGCCGCTGCCCGAGCTGCCCGAGGAGCGGGACATCAACGGCAACAAGAGCCGTTTCACGCTCGTCGCCGAACTCGCCCGCCGCGACGGCCTCACCTTGCGCGAGCTCATCGCCCGCCTCGGTGCCGGCCGTGGCCACCGGGTGTTCGCCGGCACCCCGGAGCAGGTGGCCGATCAGCTCGAGGAGTGGTTCACCCAGGGTGCCGCGGACGGATTCAACATCATGCCGCCCCATCTGCCGGGCGGCCTGGAGGACTTCGTCGACCACGTCGTACCCATCCTGCAGCGGCGCGGCCTGTTCCGCACCGAGTACACCGGCCGCACCCTGCGCGAGCACTACGGCCTGCCCCGCCCCGCCAACCGGCTGGCCGCTGCGGCCGTAGGAGAAGGGCGGTCCGTATGACCGGGCTGGAACTCACCGCCGACGTCCTGGTGATCGGCGGCGGCCCCGCAGCCACATGGGCCGCGCTCAAGGCGGCTCAGGACGGAGCGGATGTCGTCCTCGCCGACAAGGGCTACTGCGGCACCAGCGGCGCCACCGCCTCCGCCGGAACCGGTGTCTGGTACGTCCCCCCGGAGCCCGCGGCGCGGGAGGCGGCCATGGCGAGCAGAGAGGCACTGGGCGGATATCTGGCCGACCGGCGCTGGATGACCCGCGTGCTGGACCAGACGTACACGGGCGTGAACGAGCTGGCGGCGGCCGGACGCTACCCGTTCCCCACAGGACCGGACGGACAGCAGCTCAGGAACGGCCTGCAGGGGCCGGAGTACATGCGCAGAATGCGTATCCGCGTCCAGCGCGCCGGGGCACGCGTCCTCGACCACAGCCCCGTCACCGAACTGCTCACCGACCCCTCCGGGGCGGTCGCCGGGGCCAGGGGCCGTCGGCGCCAGGCCGGGGAGCCGTACCGGGTGCGGGCCGGGGCGGTCGTCCTGGCCACCGGCGGCTGCGCGTTCCTCAGCGGCGCGCTCGGCTGCAACGTCAACACCGGCGACGGAGCGCTGTTCGCCGCCGAGGCGGGCGCGGAGCTGTCCGGAATGGAGTTCTCCAACGCCTACGGCATCGCGCCCGAGGGGACCTCCGTCACCAAGACCGCGTTCTACTCCTTCGCGACCTTCTACCACGAGGACGGCACGGTCCTGGAGGGCGCGGCCAGCCAGGGCGGCCGGTCCGTGATCGCCAAGGCACTGCTCAGCGAGAAGGTGTACTGCCGTCTGGACCGGGCGGACGCCGCGGCCCGGAAGGCGATGCGGCTGGCCCAGCCCAACTTCTTCCTCACATTCGACCGGCTCCGCATCGACCCGTTCACCCAGCTCTTCGCCGTCACGCTCCTCGCCGAGGGCACCGTGCGCGGCACCGGCGGGATCCGCATCGCCGGCGACGACTGCTCCACGACCGTCCCCGGGCTGTACGCGGCCGGTGACGCGGCGACCCGCGAGCTGATCTGCGGCGGCTTCACGGGCGGCGGCAGCCACAACGCCGCCTGGGCCATCGCCTCCGGCACCTGGGCAGGCCGGGGCGCGGCCCGCCATGCCCGCACGCTCGGAGTCCGCGCCGGTACGAGGCGCCTGGTGGCAGCGGGCGGGGCGGGGCTCCGCCCCACCGGGACTCCGGGTCCGGCCGACGGCTTCCGTGCGATCGTCGCCGCGGTCCAGGGCGAGGTGCTCCCGTACGAGAAGAACTATCTGCGCCACGGCGACCGGCTCACCGCCTCGATGAAGGTGCTCGACCGTGTGTGGGAGGAGTCGCGTGCCTCCCTGCACGCCGGGAGCGGGGACACCGTCCGGGCCAGGCAGGCCGCGGCGATGGCGGCGCATGCCCGCTGGATGTACGCCTCGGCGCTGGCGCGCACCGAAACCCGCGGTATGGCCAAACGGCTCGATCACCCGGCACAGGACCCCGAGCAGCATCACCGCATCGTCACGGGTGGCCTCGACCGGGTATGGACCCGCACCGAGCCCCTGCCGGCCGCACCGGCGGCACCGCTGGAGGTGGCCTCGTGATCGAACTGGTCTCGGCGGAGCGCTGCATCACCTGCGACAAGTGCATCAAGGTCTGCCCGACCAACGTCTTCGACCGCGGTGAGGACGGCATCCCGGTGCTCGCCCGCCGCGACGACTGCCAGACCTGCTTCCAGTGCGAGGCGAACTGCCCGGCCGACGCGCTGTACGTCGCACCCCTGACCAGCCCGCTGGCCGCCGACTCCACCGCGCGGGACGAGGAGACCCTGGACCGCACCGGCCTGCTCGGCAGCTACCGCCGGCACATCGGCTGGGGGCAAGGCCGCACCCCCGGCGCGCTCCGGGCCGTCGGCCCTGCCCTGGGACCGCCGGGATCCAAGGGAACCTCCCCGCCGATCACGTCCTGATGACCTTCCGGCGGTTCACCGCTCCACCGTTCATTTCCCGCGTCACATCCCGAATGAATTCCCGAAAGGAAGACCCGCACATGACCACCAGCACCGGCTTCGACATCCGCAGGATCGGCGGCCGCATCGGCGCCGAGATCCTCGGCGTGGACCTCTCCGGCGACCTCGAGCCCGCCATCGTCACCGAGATCAACTCCGCCCTCCTCGAACACAAGGCCCTCGTCTTCCGCGACCAGAACCTCGACGACGCCGGCCAGCTCCGCTTCGCCTCGCTCTTCGGCGAGCTCACCACGGCGCACCCCACCGTGCCCTCCGTCGAAGGCCAGCCCCAGATCCTGCCCGTCGACGCCGATGAGGGCATCCGCGCCAACCAGTGGCACACGGACGTCACCTTCGTCCGCACACCCCCCAAGGCCTCCACGCTGCGCAGCATCGTGGTCCCGCCCTACGGCGGCAACACCCTCATCGCCAACTCGGCCGCCGCCTACCGGGACCTGCCCGAGCCGCTGCGCGAGCTGGCCGACAAGCTGTGGGCCGTCCACACCAACGACTACGACTACGCCGCCCCGAAGAACGAGAAGGCCGCCGAACACCGCAAGCGGTTCGTCTCCCGCAAGTACCGCACCGCGCACCCGGTCGTCCGCGTCCACCCCGAGACCGGCGAACGCGGCCTGTTCATCGGCGGCTTCGCCCAGAGCCTCGTCGGCCTCAGCCCCTCCGACTCCCGCGACCTGCTGCGCATCTTCCAGGCCTACGTCACCCGCCCCGAGAACATCGTGCGCGTCACCTGGACACCGGGCGACCTCGTCCTCTTCGACAACCGCATCACCCAGCACTACGCCCCCGACGACTACGGCGACCTCCCCCGCCTCCTCCACCGCGTCACCGTCGCGGGCGACATCCCCACCGGCATCGACGGCACCCACAGCCACGTCCTCGAAGGAGACGACGCCTCCCACTACACACCCACGACCTCCTGAACCACCCGGGCCGCCGGGAGGAGCGAGACCCCTCTCGGCGGCCCGCCCGGACCGGGCGTATCGCAGGCGTATCGAAATCCGCATACGCCACGGCAACGGTCCTCCGCTTCCAATGAGTGCATGAATCACGACCTTTCCCTGGCAGCACCGCGACGCCGCACGCTCAGGATCGTGCTCCTCAGCCTGGCGGTCCTCGGCTCGGTGAGCGCCGCGTTCGTCGTGCGGGGGCCGCTCATGATGTCCGCTCCGATGTGCATGGCCGGGCGGTGGCACGGCTGCTTCGACACGTTCAACGGCGTGGTGCTCATGACGTTGGTCGCGCTGCCGTTGGCCGTGCTGGTGGCGTGGGCCCTGGCGCGCCGTCGGCGTGCCGCCGGCGTCGCATCGGCGTGGCGGATGTCGCTGGCCGAGGTGGGCATGGTCCACGGGACGGTGCCGTTCCTGTGGCTGACCATGATGCCGGGCGGCGATCCCGGCATCGCCCCCGCCCGGGTGAGCCTGGTGCCGCTGCGGGATCTGGTCACGATGGGGCCGCTCGGGATCGTCGGCAACCTGCTGGTCTTCGCGTCGCTGGGGTTCTTCGCCCCGATGCGGTGGGCGGCCCTGGCGTCCGTGCCACGGATCCTGGCGCTCGGGGCGGGCTGCTCGGTGCTGGTCGAAACCGCACAGTACGTCCTGCGCCTCGACCGGGTGTCCTCCGTGGACGACGTACTGGTCAACGCCGCCGGTGCCGTGCTGGCCGGGCTGGCGTCACGCCGCTGGTGGCGCGCCACCGCCCAAACGCCGTCGGAGCAGCCTCGCCCCGCGCAGGCACCGACACCGGCGGGCTGAGTCGCTCGCCCGGTATGCACATGTCGTCGCATACGTCGGCGATATGTCGTGCTGCTTAGGCTTCGGACATGCGTGTACTGATCGTGGAGGACGAGCCCTACCTGGCCGAGGCCGTCCGTGACGGTCTGCGGCTGGAGGCGATCGCCGCCGACATCGCCGCCGACGGCGACTCCGCCTTGGAACTGCTCAGCGTCAACTCCTACGACCTCGCGGTCCTCGACCGCGACATCCCCGGCCCCTCCGGGGACGAGGTCGCCCGGCGCATCGTCGCCTCCGGCAGCGGCATCCCGATCCTCATGCTCACCGCGGCCGACCGGATCGACGACAAGGCCTCCGGGTTCGAGCTCGGCGCCGACGACTACCTCACCAAACCGTTCGAGCTGCGGGAGCTCGTCCTGCGGCTGAGGGCGCTCGACCGCAGACGCGCGTACGCCAGGCCCCCGGTCCGCGAGATCGCGGGTGTGCGGCTCGATCCCTTCCGCCGGGAGGTCTTCCGCGACGGACGCTACGTCGCGCTCACCCGCAAACAGTTCGCCGTGCTGGAAGTCCTCGTCGCCGCCGAGGGCGGGGTCGTCAGCGCCGAAGAGCTGCTGGAACGGGCCTGGGACGAGAACGCCGACCCCCTCACCAACGCCGTGCGCATCACCGTCTCCGCACTGCGCAAACGGCTCGGCGAACCATGGGTCATCGCCACGGTGCCCGGCGTCGGCTACCGGATCGACACCGGTATGGACACCGGTATGGACGCCGGTATGAACACCACTCGTCCCGGCGGCACTCATGAATAGACGCCCTGGGCGCAGCGCCCGGCTGAGGCTCGCCCTCAGCTATGCCGGATTCCTCTTCGTCGCGGGCACTCTCCTGCTGGCCGTCATGTGGGTGTTCGTGCTGCGCTGGCTGCCGACTCACGACGCCAGGTCCCTCCAGAACACGTTCGGCGCCGTGATCATCGACGGACCCAACCGCTCCGACCTCCTGCGCGGTTTCGCCCCCGCCGCGGCCACAGCGCTGGCCTTCCTGCTCGTGTTCGGCCTGCTGGGAGGATGGATCCTCGCCGGCCGGATGCTCGCGCCCCTCACCCGGATCGCGGACGCGGCACGGACGGCCGCGAACGGATCGCTGTCCCACCGGATCCGTCTGCAGGGCCCCGAAGACGAGTTCCGCGAACTCGCCGACGTGTTCGACACGATGCTCGAACAACTCGAATCCCACGTCGCCGAACAGCAAAGGTTCGCCGCGAACGCCTCCCACGAGCTGCGCACCCCGCTCGCGATCTCGCGGGCCCTCCTCGACGTCGCCCGCAACGACCCCACGCGGGACCAGGACGAACTCATCGAACGCCTCCACTCGGTCAACACACGGGCGATCGACCTCACCGAGGCTCTTCTGCTGCTCAGCCGCAGCGACGGCAAGAGCTTCACCCGCGAGCCCGTCGACCTCTCCCTCATCGCCGAAGAAGCCGCCGAAACGCTGCTTCCCCTTGCCGAGAAGCGCCAGGTCACGCTCGAGGTCACCGGCGAGACCACGCAGACCGTCGGCTCAGCGGCGCTCGTCCTGCGGATGGTGACGAACCTCGTCCAGAACGCCGTCGTCCACAACCTCCCCGCCGGCGGCACCGTGACGATCCACACCGAACCAAGGCACGACGCGAGCGTGCTGCGGGTCGAGAACACGGGTCATCCGCTCCCACCGGAACTGGTACCGACCCTCACCGAACCCTTCCAGCGCGGAACAGAACGCGTACGCACCGACGAGCACGCCGGCGTCGGCCTCGGGCTGGCCATCGTGCACAGCATCGTCCGAGCCCACGACGGGACCCTCGACCTCACACCCCGCCCCACCGGCGGCCTCCTCGTGACGATTCGACTTCCCGGCACGCGGCAGGCATTCTCCCCGGGCGGGGCCCACTAGCCCGTGTCCTTGCCCCTGCGCGACCGCCGCTGTGGTGGAGGCGACGGGCGGTTCGGCGTCAGAGGAGACCCGATGGCCCGTACCCTTCGTCTACGGCGTCACATAGCGGGCGCGAAACCACTGGAGGCAACACCCCGTGCTGATTGCTCAGCGTCCATCCCTGGCCGAAGAGGTCGTCGACGAGTTCCGTTCCCGGTTCGTGATCGAGCCGCTGGAGCCGGGCTTCGGTTACACCCTCGGCAACTCCCTCCGCCGGACTCTGCTGTCCTCGATCCCGGGTGCGGCGGTCACGTCCATCCGTATCGACGGTGTCCTGCACGAGTTCACCACCGTGCCGGGCGTCAAGGAGGACGTCACCGACCTGATCCTCAACATCAAGCAGCTCGTCGTCTCCTCGGAGCACGACGAGCCGGTCGTGATGTACCTGCGCAAGCAGGGCCCGGGTCTGGTCACCGCCGCCGACATCGCGCCCCCGGCCGGTGTCGAGGTGCACAACCCCGACCTGGTCCTCGCCACGCTCAACGGCAAGGGCAAGCTGGAGATGGA
>NZ_JBHUQX010000058.1:0-30288 GCF_042674225.1 Streptomyces sp. NPDC056948 | reverse complement strand
GGAACGGCCCTCCAGGAGCTCGGTCAACGCGGCGCCCTCGGTCGCCATTTGCTCGGCGATCTCCAGGACGGCGCCCTCGACGTCCGGGAAGTACTGGTAGAAGGTCGCGGGCGAAGTGCCCGCCTTCCGGGCGACATCGATGACTTTGACATCCCGGTACGGGGAGGAGCTGAGCATCTCGCTGAGGCAGTCGAGCAGCTTCTGCCGGGTCGCCTGCCCACGCCGGCCGGCCACGCGGCCGTCGACGGTACGCACTTGTCCTGTCATGACGTCAGCTTACCGAGGCGAGATCGAGGCGCGATTCGGCCGACTGCAAATGGGGTGTAAGGGAGTGCGGAGACTGGTGTGCCTGGTCTGCGGGCTGCGGCGGTCGCGGTTACGTTGGCGGCATGGCCGAAAACAGGGCATCGGTGTACGCAGAGGGCGTCCCCTGCTGGGTCGACGCGCAGCTTCGGGACGTCGAGGCGGGCAAGCGGTTCTACGGTGAACTTTTCGGGTGGACCTTCGAGGACGAGTGGTTCGGCTCCTTCACCGAGGCGCTGAAGGACGGCGAACCCGTCGCCGCCCTGGTCCGCAAGGTGGACGGCCGGCTGCCCACCGTCTGGACGGTGTACTTCGCGACCCCGGACGCCCCGGCGCTGGTCCGGCGCATCCGGTCGGCCGGCGGGCAGGTCGTCTCGGCACCGGTGCCGGCCGGTGACCTGGGTGTCACCGCCCTGGTCACCGACCCGGAGGGGGCCGTCTTCGCCCTGTGGCAGCCGGACGAGCACCTCGGCTTCGGCACGCGGCACGAGCCGGGCACCTTCGCCTGGGCCGAGCTGTACGCGCGGGACACCGAGACGGCCGACGACTTCTACGGCGATCTCTTCCAGGAGGCCCTGTTCGGGCCGGACGCCGAGCCCGACTTCGGCCGCGCCACCGTCTCCGACCGTTTCGCGGCCGAGATGCCGCCCCACTTCCTCGTCCACTTCGCCGTCGAGGACGTACCGGCGGCGCTGGAGGACGTCACCCGGCTCGGCGGCCGCGTCCAGGTCCCGCCGTTCGAGACCTCGTACGGCACGGTCGCCGTCGTCACGGACGATCAGGGGGCGTCCTTCGCGCTGCTGCGCCGCTGACCAGGCGCCATATGGTCATCTCTTGCCCCTGTATGTACGGAGACACCCCATTCGTCGCCGGGTTCGCCACCACGGCTCCGGCCAGGAAGAATCGGGGTGCGTGCCGCCATGGCGGTGCGGTGGTGAGACGCTGCACGGGGTCGCGTGGAACATGTGGCTTGGCGCGGCTCGTACGGGGAGGTGGCAGGCAGAGTGGTGGATCAGCTGACGCAGCACGATCCGCGGCGGATCGGGCCGTTCGAGGTGCTGGGACGGCTGGGTGCCGGCGGCATGGGGCTGGTCTATCTCGCGCGCTCGGCGTCGGGCCGGCGCGTGGCGATCAAGACCGTCCGCACGGAGCTGGCCGAGGACCAGCTCTTCCGGGTCCGCTTCACGCGTGAGGTGGAGGCGGCCCGCGCGGTCTCCGGTTTCTACACGGCCGCGGTCGTGGACGCCGACCCGCGCGCCGCCGTGCCCTGGCTCGCCACCGCCTACGTCCCCGCGCCCTCCCTCGAGGAGATAGTGAACGACTGCGGGCCGATGCCGGCCCAGGCGGTGCGCTGGCTCGCGGCGGGTGTGGCCGAGGCGCTCCAGTCCATCCATGGCGCGGGGCTCGTCCACCGCGACCTCAAGCCCTCCAACGTCCTCGTCGTCGAGGACGGCCCCCGGGTGATCGACTTCGGTATCGCGTCCGGCGTATCGAACACACGTTTGACAATGACGAACGTCGCCGTCGGCACGCCCGCCTATATGTCCCCCGAGCAGGCCAAGGACTCCCGCAGCGTCACGGGCGCGTCCGACGTCTTCTCCCTCGGCTCCATGCTGGTCTTCGCCGCCACCGGACACCCGCCCTTCCACGGCGCCAACCCGGTCGAGACGGTCTTCATGCTGCTGCGCGAGGGCCCGGACCTGGAGGGCCTCCCGGACGAGCTGCGTCCGCTCATCGAGTCCTGTATGCAGATGGAGCCGACGGGCCGCCCCAACCCGGCCGACCTCCAGTCCCAGCTCGCTCCCCACCTCTTCGGCTCCGGCTCCGACGACAGCGGCACCGCCTCCGCGTGGCTGCCCGAGCGGGCCGTGGGCCTGATCGAGTCCCGCCGCAACGGCCGCCCGGCCGGCAAGCCCGCCCCCGGTGCCGGCCGCAGCGGCGGCGGACGCCCCGCCCCGGTCCCCGGCCCCGCGCCCATCCCGCCCCCGCCCTCGCACGACCCCGTCGTCCCGGCGCCCGCCTCCGTGGCCGCGTCCGTGGTGGCTCCCGTGGGCGGCGGCCCCGACACCGGCCCCGTCCGGCTGGCCGGCGCCCAGGTGCCCATCGGGCCGGGCCCGCGCGTCGCCGACGTCCGCGCCGCCGCCGTCAAGGCACCTCCTCCGGAGGCCGCCCTCGCCGCCTCCTGGTCCAAGCCCCGCCCCGGCGTCAACGGCACGGACCCCGCCGTGGGCCCTGCCGTGGCCGCACCCCCGGCTCCGGTCGCGCCGCCCGAGGCGAGCGGCTGGCGGCCCTGGCGCTTCCGCATGTCCAACGACGTCTGGGGCACCCCCTCCGTCGCCGACGACCTCGTCTACGTCACCTCCTTCGAGGTGCACGCCCTGGACGTGGGCACCGGCCGCCGCCGTTTCAAGACCCGGGACGTCGCCTGGTCCATGGCGGTCGCCGACGGCCGTATCCACGCCTCCGACGGGCCCACGCTGTTCGCCCTGGACGCCCGTGAGGGCGCCGACCTGTGGCGCCTGCAGACGGACGCCTGGGTCTACGCGCTCCAGGCCGGCCGCGGCACCGTCGTCACCGGCACCCGGGGCGGCGGCGTCCAGGGCTGGGAGGCCACGGCCGGCCAGAAGCTCTGGGAGATCACCGGCTGCCAGACCGACTTCGAGTCCCCCGAGGCCGGACCCGCCCTGCACGACGGCACGGTCTACGTGTGGCAGGACGCCCGGCTGCGCGCCCTGGACGCCCGCACCGGCGACGAGCGCTGGTCGTACCCGATCGGCGACGCGGCCTCCTGCGGCGGCGTCCCGGTCCGGATCACCCCGGCGACCGACGGGTACGTGTACGTCTGCGCCGGCACCCGCGTCATGGCCCTCGACGTGGCCGCCGGCCATGTGAAGTGGCACTTCGAGGCCCCGGCGGTCTTCCTCTCCCCGCCCACCTTCGTCCCCGGCCCGGCCGTCACCGGCGGCGGCATCTACCTGGCCGACTACCTCGGCACGGTGTACGCCCTCGACGCCACCGACGGCCGCGACCGCTGGCGCATCGCCACCGAGTCCCGCGCCTCCGTCGAGCCGGTCCTGGTCGCCGCCGGCCATGTCCACGTGGGCAGCGGCAAGGGGCTCTACACCCTCGACGCGGTCACCGGCACGCCCAAGTGGCGCTTCCAGGCGGGCGGCGACATCGTGGGCGCCCCCTCGGTGGCCGAGGGCCGCATCCACTTCGGCTCCACCGACCATCTCCTCTACACCCTCAAGGCCGACGACGGCCGGCTGCGCTGGAAGCTCGCCACCGGCGGCGAGATCACCGGCTCCCCGGTCGTCCAGGACGGGGTGGTGTACGCGTGCAGCAAGGACCGCTGTGTGTACGCGCTGGACGCGGAGAAGGGCACGGGCACGGCGCGCACCGCGTGACGGGTCCGGGACGGCCGTCGTACCGGTGCACGGAAGGGTTCCAGACGGCGGCCGTCGCTTCGGGGAGCGGTCCGATCACCGCTCTCACCCAAGACGCTACGCCGGGTACGCGCCGGTCGCCACGCAGTGACATGACCGTGACAGGCGATCATTAGGCTCTCCGCCATGCAGATACGGGGGCGCAGGCTCAGGTTCACAGCGGTGCTGGTCCTGGCGGTACTGGCACTGACCGGCTTCTCGACCGGCCGGGGCCGCGGCGGCAGCCACGGTCACGGCGGTGGTGGCGGGGGCGGGTGCAGCAGCTCCAGCCAGGACCACGACAGTTCGAGGTCGTCGACGTCGGGCGGCGGGTACGGCGGCGGGTCCTACGACTCGGACGACGACTCCTACGGGAGCAGCGGCAGCAGCGGTGGCGGCAGCTCCTACACCCGCAGGCCGGACTACGGCTCCACGCCGACGTCCTCCTCCGGATCCGGCAGCCGCAAGGCGCTGGAGGACGGCACGGCGAGGCTGGTGAGCTGCGCGACCCCCGCCCGGCCGTACGCGACCGTCGAGGTCAGCAACCCCAACGGCCGCAAGGCCGACTTCTCCGTCTCGGTCACCTTCGAGGACGCGCAGGGCATCACCGTCATCGACCGGTACGGGGACGTCACCGTCCCCGCGAAGGGCAAGGCCACCGTCGACGTCCAGGTGGGCGGCACGGGCCTGGTGGACTCGGTCGACCACTGCGAGGTCGACCGCCAGGCCCTCGTCGACGACTGAGGCGACGGAGACGCCTGACGGGACCGGGGTTCAGCCCCGCAGTTCCGTCAGGAAGTCGATCAGCGCCTCGTTCACCTCGGCGGGCCGCTCCTGCTGCGTCCAGTGGCCGCAGCCCGGCAGCACGACCGGCTTGCGCCGCAGGTTCGGCATCAACTCGGGCAGCGCCTCGATCAGTTCGGGCGTGCCCGGGAAGGCCGGGACCAGGTCGCGGTCGCCGTACACGTACAGCGCGGGCGAGGACACCACCGCGCCCTGCCACGGGGCGGTCAGCTCCCAGTTGCGGTCCAGGTTGCGGTACCAGTTGAGCGCGCCGGTGAAGCCCGGCTCGAAGCTCTCGGTGAGGGTGTCGAGGTCCGCCTCGGTGAGCCAGTCGGGCAGCACCTCGGGGTTCGGGGCGTCCGCGAGCCAGCCGCGCTTCAGGTCCTCGACCAGGGCCTGCTCCGCGCGCCCGGCATCGGGCGCGTCACCGGAGGCCGAGTACAGCAGCTTGCGCAGGGCGGTGCGGGTGTCGGCGGCGAACTCGGCGTCCGCGACGCCGGGCTCCTCGAAGTAGTTCCAGTAGAAGTGCCCGCCGAACCGCTCCCGCATGGTCTTGAGCGGCGGCTGCGCACCACGGAAGGGCGGCGGCACACTCAGCCCGGCCACCCCGCGCACCACGTCGGGCCGCAGCAGCGCGGTGTGCCAGGCCACCGGCGCCCCCCAGTCGTGCCCGACGACGAACGCCTGCTCCTCGCCCAGCGCGTGGATCAGCCCGACCACATCGCCCACCAGGTGGAAGATGCTGTACGCGGACACGTCCTCGGGGCGGTCACTGCCGCCGTACCCGCGCTGGTCGGGCGCGACCACCCGGAAACCGGCCTCGGCCAGCGGCCCGAACTGGTGCCGCCAGGAGTGCCAGGACTCCGGGAAACCGTGCAGCAGCACCACGAGCGGGCCCTCGCCCTGCTCCGCGATGTGCAGTTGTATGCCGTTCACGTCGATCATCCGATGCTCAACCACGGGTCGAGCATACGCGTGTAGGAGTAAACGATTTTTACTCACGCAACCGGTACGCCCGCCCCCGCCCCGCGAACAGCCGGGCCTGCCGCTCACCCGCCGCGTTCCCGAGCGCGATGAGATGCGGCGCCTGCGCGACCCCTTGAGCCCGCCCCGCCTCGGTCGCGGCCCACAACGCCCGTACGGTCCCCTGCACGGCCTCCGTCGGATGCCCGGCGATGACGGCGGCACACGCGATCGCCGCCGCCGGCGCCCCGCCCTCCGGCGCGAGTTCGGAGACCAGCCCGACCTCGTACGCCCGCCGCGCCGAGATCCGCTCCGCTGTCCCCAGCAACGCCATCCGCGCGACCTCCCCGTACGGCATGCGCTGCGCCATGAGGACGGACTCGTAGGCGCTGACCATGCCGTAGGTGGTGTGCGGGTCGAAGAAGGTGGCGGTGGTGTCGGCGACGATGAACTCCGCCTCGCCGAGCAGATAGAAGGCGCCCCCGCAGGCCATCCCGCGCACCGCGGCGACGACCGGCTTCCACAGGTCGTTCGCCTTCGGCCCGATGCCGAGCAGCGGATCGTCCTGCGCGTAGGGCGAGTTCGGCTGCGGCACGACGGCGTCCCGGTCGATGCCGGTGCAGAAGGCGCGCTCCCCGGCACCCGTGAGCACGACGGCCCGTACGGTGTCGTCGAACCGCAACTCCCGCCAGACGTCGGCGAGTCGCCCGGCCGTCTCCAGGTCGATCGCGTTGAGCCGGCCGGGCCGGTTCAGGGTGACGACGGCGACCCCGCTGTCCTTGTCCGCGCTGACGAGCACGCTGCTCATGACCGCTCCAGGACCCACCGCGGCAGGCCGTCGTCGAAGACGGCCCGCACACGGGCGCCGATGCGGATCCCCTCCACCGGCAGCGAGTCGATCGGCTCACCGGGCCCGGCGACGAGGTTGCCGACGAGCCGGACGCGGGGCGCCTCGTCCAGCTCGACGACGACCACGTTGTACGGGGCCAGCTCCGCGTAGCCGGGCAGCAGCGGCGGATGCGGAACGACGTACGACCAGACACGGCCGCCGCCGGAGACCAGGCGCCACTCGGCCTCGAAGGACTGGCAGTGCGGGCAGCACGGCCGGGGCGGGAAGCGGAGTTCGCCGCAGCGGGCGCAGGCCTGGACGCGGAGCTCGCCCCGG
The DNA here is from genome assembly GCF_042674225.1 of Streptomyces sp. NPDC056948. Classification (NCBI taxonomy): domain Bacteria; kingdom Bacillati; phylum Actinomycetota; class Actinomycetes; order Kitasatosporales; family Streptomycetaceae; genus Streptomyces; species Streptomyces sp. NPDC056948. The sequence continues at coordinate 23,649 of NZ_JBHUQX010000058.1, read as the reverse complement.
GCGGCGTACTCCCAGAAGGGGGCGCCGTCGGGGTCGGTGACGGGACGCAGCATCTCAACTCCTCAGCAGAAGGGCGGAGGTCGGCACCCCTTCACCCGCCGTGACCAGACAGGTGGAGGCGTCCGGTACCTGTGCGGTACTGGTCCCGCGTAGCTGCTTCACCCCTTCGTTGATGAGGTTGAAGCCGTGCACATAGGCCTCGGACAGTCCGCCCCCGCCGGTGTTCACGGGCAGCAGCCCGCCGGTCTCCAGCGCGCCGCCCTCGGTGAACGCCCCGCCCTCGCCGCGCCCGCAGAAGCCGTAGCCCTCCAGGGAGAGGAGGACCAGGGGAGTGAAGGCGTCGTAGATCTGGGCGACGTCCACGTCCTCGGGGGCCAGGTCGGAGTGCTTCCACAGATGCCGGGCGGCGGTCCAGGCGGGGCCGGTGAGGGGGTCGTCGTTCCAGTAGTTGACCATGCCGTGGTGCTGGGCGGGGAGCGACTGGGCGGCGGAGTGGACGTAGACGGGTTTCCGGCGGCAGTCCCGGGCCCGCTCGGCGGAGACGACGACACAGGCCAACGCCCCGTCCGTCTCCAGACAGTTGTCGAAGAGGCAGAGCGGCTCGCTGACCCAGCGGGACGTCATGTACATCTCGCGGGTGAGGGGCCGGTCGTACATGATCGCGGCGGGGTTCTGGTTGGCGCGGTTGCGGCAGGCCAGGGCGACGTTGAACAGATGGTCGCGGGTGGCCCCGTACTCGTGCATATAGCGCCGGGCGAGCATGGCGATCTCGTCGACCGGCCTGAGCAGCCCGTACGGCCGGGTCCACTGGGCCGGGGTCGGGAGCTGTACCGCGGTGTTGGTCCACGGCCGGGGCCCGCTGCCCCGCTTGCGCGACCGCCAGGCGACCCCGACGCTCGCCTGCCCGGCCGCGACGGCGGCGGCGAGATGGGCGACGGTGGCGCACGAACCGCCGCCTCCGAAGCCGACTTTGCTGAAGAACGTGAGGTCCCCGAAGCCGCAGGCCTTGGCCAGCTCGACCTCGTCCGTCTCCTCCATGGTGTAGGAGGCGAGGGCGTCGACCTCGCCGGGCGGGATCCCGGCGTCGTCGAGGGCGGCCAGCACGGCCCGGCAGGCCAGGGTGCGTTCGTCCTCGGGGAGCTGCTTGGCGAAGGGCGTCTGGCCGATGCCGACGATGGCCGTGGCGTCCTTGAGGCCACCCGACCGGCCTCTCGATCCTGCTGCCATGCTGCGCGCACCTCCGGTCCGAGCCATCGCTGACAGGTCGTCAGATTACAGCTAATCTGACGGACAGTCAGCTACGGTGCGGGCTGCTGCTGCGGCTTGCTGGGGCTACTGCTGGAGGCGTGCTGTGCGAGCGGATACGGCATGGGAGAGCGTTCCGGACCTGGTCCGGGCGGCGGCCGAGCGGTACGCGGACGTCGAGGCGGTCGTCGAGGGCCGCACCCGGATCACCTACGCGGAACTGGGCGCACGCGTGGAGCGCGCCGCGGCGGCCTGCCTGGCGAACGGGGTCGGGCCCGGCGACCGGGTCGGCATCTGGGCGCCGAACACCCTCGACTGGATCGTCGCGGCCCTGGGCGCGGTGTCGGCGGGAGGGGTACTGGTCCCGCTCAACACCCGGTTCAAGGGCGCGGAGGCGGCGGACGTCCTGCGGCGCGGCGGGGCACGGCTGCTGTTCGTGACGGGCACGTTCCTCGGCACGTCGTACGTGGCGTCGCTGCGGCGAGCGGCGGGGGAGGGCCCGGGCGCCGGACCGCTGCCCGGCCTGCCGGACCTGGAGCGCGTGGTCGTGCTCTCCGAGGACGCTCCCGCCGACTTCCTCACCTGGAAAGACTTCCTGGCGAGTGGGGAAGGGGTGGGTCAAGGGGATGTCCGGGACCGGGCAGGGGCGGTGCGGGCGTCCTGGCCCTCGGACATCATCTTCACCTCGGGCACGACGGGCCGCCCCAAGGGCGCGGTCATCACCCACGCCCAGACGCTGCGGGCGTACGACATCTGGAGCGAGCTGGCGGGCCTGGCCGAAGGCGACCGGTACCTCATCGTCAACCCCTTCTTCCACACCTTCGGCTACAAGGCCGGGGTGATCGCCTGCCTGATGCGGGGCGCGACGATGATCCCCCAGCCGGTGTTCGGCGTGAACACGGTCCTGGCCAACATCGCCGCGGAACGGGTGTCGGTGCTGCCCGGCCCGCCGACGCTCCTCCAGTCGCTCCTGGACCACCCGGCACGCGACGCTCACGACCTGTCGGCCCTGCGCCTGGTGGTGACGGGAGCGGCGGTGGTGCCGCTGCGGCTCGTCGAGCGCCTGCGCGCCGAACTCGGCGTCGGCACGGTCCTGACCGCGTACGGCCTCTCCGAAGCGGGCGGCGTCGTCACGATGTGCCGGCGCGGCGACGACCCGACGGTGATCGCGTCGACGTCGGGCCGGGCCATCCCCGGCACGGAGGTACGGGTCGTGGACCCCGAGGGCGGGTCGCTGGGCCCCGGGGTGCCGGGCGAGGTCCTGGTCCGCGGCTTCAACGTCATGACCGGCTACTACGAGGACGAACCGGCCACCGCCGAGGTGCTCTCGGAGGACGGCTGGCTGCGCACGGGCGACGTCGGCGTCCTGGATCCCGAGGGCAACCTGCGCATCACCGACCGGCTCAAGGACATGTTCATCGTCGGCGGCTTCAACGCCTACCCCGCGGAGATAGAGCAGCTCCTGGGCCTCCACCCGGACGTGGCCGACGTGGCGGTGATCGGCGTACCGGACGCCCGGCTCGGGGAGGTCGGCAGGGCGTATGTCGTACGACGGCCGGGGGCGTTGGTCACGGGTGACGACCTGATCGCCTGGTCACGCCGGGAGATGGCGAACTACAAGGTCCCGCGGACGGTGGAGTTCGTGGCGGAACTGCCGCGGAACGCGAGCGGGAAGGTCCTCAAAGCGGCGCTGCGGGCTCAGGGGCGGGCCGGCGGCAGGGGCGGGGTCCCGGTCACGGACATGACGAGGGAGTAGAGGGTGGTGTCGGCGGCGATGAACATCCGGTTCCGCCGGGCGCCGCCGAACCGGATGTTGGCGACGGTGCCGGGGACCAGGACGCGGCCGAGGAGGGTGCCGTCGGGGTCGTAGCAGTGCACGCCCCCGTGCATGGCGCCGGCCCAGAGCCGCCCCTCGTCGTCGAACCGGATGTTGTCGAAGCTGCCGTTCGCGCACTCGGCGAAGACCTCGCCGCCGGTCAGGCCGGTCCCGTCGTCCTGGATGTCGAAGACGCGGATGTGGTTGGCGACGCTGTCCGACACGTACAGCCGGTGCTCGCCGGGGTCGAACACGAGCCCGTTGGGGCCCTGGAACCCGTCGGCCACCAGCCGCACCTCACCGCTGCCGGGGTCGACGCGGTAGACGTTCCGGGCGCCGATCTCGCTCTCGCCGCGATGGCCCTCGTAGTCGCTCGAGATCCCGAACTCGGGGTCGGAGAACCACACCGACCCGTCGGACTTCACGACGGCGTCGTTCGGGCTGTTGAGCCGCTTCCCCCGGAACCGCTCGGCGATCACGGTGACCGACCCGTCGTGCTCGGTCCGGGTCACCCGCCGATTGCCCTGCTCACAGGTGATGAGCCGGCCCTGCCCGTCCAGGGTGTTGCCGTTGGGGTACCCGGCGGGGGAGCGGAAGACGCCGACGGCCCCGGTGGTCTCGTCCCACCGCAGCAGCCGGTCGTTGGGAATGTCGCTCCAGAGCAGATACCGCCCGGCGGGCACGTACACGGGCCCCTCGGCCCACCGGCACCCCTCGTACAGCACCTCCAGCCGCGAGTCCCCGGCCTGACACCGGCCCGTCCGGAACCGCTCGTCGAGCGTCTCGTACAACTGGGGTTGCTCGCCGGGCATGCGGCCGCCTTCACGTTTGAGCCGACTGGTGATCTGCCGGACCCACTATCGCGCGACGTCCGGGGGCACGTCTCGGCGACACCACCGACTGGAGCATCCGGGCACCCCGCCCCTTTCTGACCTGGGCGCCCCGTCCCGCCCCCTGGCCCGAACGCTCCAACTCCCCCTCCGAAAGCGGCCTCTGATCAACCATGTGCGGAGAGAGTGTGCGGACCTTGTGGACTCCCGTGCGTCGCCCTGTGATCGGTGTCTCCCACGGCTGACGTATCCGCCGCGCACAAGGCAAACTGGCGTGGTTGCTCAGGATGTCTAGGGGGACTGCATGGACGGTGTACCGGACGGTGTGCCGCGCGTACCGGAGCAGCGGCGTCCCGACTCCTCATCAGAGTCACCGAAGTCGGCCGAACCGGTGGCCTCGACGACGCTGCGCTTCAGCGTGCTCGGACCGGTGCGCGCCTCGCGCGGCGACGAGCCGATCACCACCGGCTCCCCCCAGCAACGCGCCCTGCTCGCCGCCCTGCTGCTGCGCGAGGGCCGTACGGCCACGGCCGCGGAGCTGATCGACGCCCTGTGGGGCGAGGAATCGCCCTCGCAGGCCCTGGCCGCGCTGCGGACGTACGCCTCCCGCCTGCGCAAGGTGCTGGACCCGGGCGTCCTGGTCAGCGAGTCCGGCGGCTACGCGGTACGCGGCCTCGCCGAGGGCGCCCTCGACCTGGCCGTCGCCCAGGACCTCGCGACCGAGGCGGAGAAGGCCAGGTCGGCGGGCGATCTCTGCCACGCCCGCGACACCCTGCGGCGCTCCCTCGCCCTGTGGGACGGGGAGACCCTGGCCGGCGTACCGGGCCCGTACGCCGAGGCGCAGCGCGTCCGCCTGGAGGAATGGCGGCTCCAGCTCCTCGAGTCCCGCCTGGACATGGACCTGGAGCAGGGCTGCCACGCGGAGGCCGTCTCGGAACTCACGGCCCTCACCGCCGACCATCCCCTGCGCGAGCGACTCCGCGAGCTGCTGATGCTCGCGCTGTACCGCAGCGGCCGTCAGGCGGAGGCCCTCGCGGTGTACGCCGACACGCGGCGTCTGCTCGCCGACGAACTGGGCGTGGACCCGCGCCCCGGCCTGAGCGAGCTGCAGCAGCGGATCCTCCAGGCGGACCCGGGCCTCGCGGAGCCCTCCTCCCCGGCCGCCGAGCCCGCCTCCGTCCCGGTCCGCCCGGCCCAGTTGCCGGCGACGGTGCCGGACTTCACCGGCCGCTCCGGCTTCGTCCGCGAGCTGGGCGACATCCTGACCGCCGCCGAGGGCCGTGTCATGGCGGTCTCGGCCCTGGCCGGGATCGGCGGCGTGGGCAAGACGACCCTCGCCGTGCACGTGGCCCACCAGGCGCGCACGGCGTTCCCGGACGGGCAGCTCTACGTCGACCTCCAGGGCGCGGGCGCCCGGTCGGCGGAGCCGGAGACGGTCCTCGGCTCGTTCCTGCGCGCGCTCGGCACGGCCGACTCGGCGATCCCCGACTCCCTGGAGGAGCGCGCGGCGCTGTACCGCTCGGTCCTGGCCGGCCGCCGCGTCCTGGTGCTGCTGGACAACGCCCGCGACGCCGCCCAGATACGCCCGCTGCTGCCCGGCACGGACGGCTGCGCCGCGCTGGTCACCTCCCGGGTGCGGATGGTGGACCTGGCGGGTGCCCACCTGATCGACCTGGACGTGATGTCCCCGGACGAGGCGCTGGCGCTGTTCACGAAGATCGTGGGCGAGGAGCGGGTCGCCTCCGAGCGGAAGGCCGCCCTGGACGTGGTCGCGGCCTGCGGTTTCCTGCCGCTGGCGATCCGTATCGCGGCGTCCCGTCTGGCGGCCCGCCGCACCTGGACGGTGTCGGTCCTCGCGGTGAAGCTCGCCGACGGACGCCGCCGCCTGGACGAACTCCAGGCCGGCGACCTGGCCGTGAAGGCCACCTTCGAGCTGGGCTACGGCCAGCTCGAGCCCGCCCAGGCCCGCGCCTTCCGCCTGCTGGGCCTGGCCGACGGCCCGGACATCTCCCTCCCGGCCGCGGCCGCGGTCCTGGACCTGCCCGTCGAGGACACGGAGGACCTCCTGGAGTCCCTCGTCGACACGTCCCTGCTGGAGTCGGCGGCCCCCGGCCGCTACCGGTTCCACGATCTCGTACGGCTCTACGCGCGTGCCTGCGCGGAACGGGACGAGTGGCCGCCGAGCGAGCGTACGGCGGCGGTGTCGCGGCTGCTGGACTTCTATCTGTCGTCCGCGGCCGGGGTGTACGCGATCGAGCGGCCCGGTGACCGGCTGGTGGACCATCTGGAGCCGACCGCCTATCCGGGGCTGCGGTTCGACAACCGGCACGCGGCGCAGGACTGGCTGTACGCGGAGGCCATGTGCGTCCTCGCGTGCGTACGGCAGTCCGCGGGGCAGCCGGAGACGCTCCCCCGGGCGATCGATCTGCTGTGGGCGGCGCACGACCTCTCCGAGTCGGGCGCCAACTCCAGGGAGTACGAGGCGACGGCCGAGGCACTTCTGGCCGCGGCCCGGGTGCAGGGCATCGGGCGGGCGGAGGCCCGGGCGCTGACGACGGTCGTCATCGTCCACCATGTGAGCGGCCGTTTCGAACAGGCCGACCAGGAAGCGGAACAGGCCATTCTGCTCGCCCAGGAGGCCGATGACCTGCTGCCCGTCTGCTGGGCCCGCAACGCGCGCGGCATCATCGCGCTGTACCAGAACCGGCACGAGGACGGCGAGGAACACCTCTCCCGGGCCATCGAGCACTTCCGGGCCCTGGGCGACCGGCCGGGCGAGGCCGCCGCGCTGTGCAACCTGTCCCGGATCCATCTCGCGACCGGGCGGACCCCGAGCGCGGTCGCGCTGGCCCAGGAGGGCATCGCCATCTACGACGCCATGGGCAACTCCATGCGCGGGGCCAACGCCCGCTACGCCCTCGGCCTCGCCCTCACCCAGAGCGGTGAGCTGGGCAACGCGGCCGACCGGCTCCAGGAAGCGCTGGAGGTGTTCCGCGACAGCAGGCAGCGCCTCTGGGAGGGCATGAGCCTGTTCCGGCTGGCCGAGCTGGATCTCGCCGCCCGACGCCCCGCCCAGGCCGCCGCGAACGCCGAGATGGCACTCACCGTGCTCCGCGGCATCGGCGGGGAGTGGCGGCGCGGCAACGTCCTCACCGTCCTCGGCCGCGCGCTCAGCGGCATAGGGCAGACGGGCAGGGCCCAGGTCTGCTGGCAGGAAGCGGCCGGGATCTACGAGGAACTGGGCTCGCCCGAGGCCGCCGAGGTGCGCGCGTTGCTGTCCCCGGTGCAGGCGGCCTGACGACGGCTCCCGGGGCCGGCCGGCCGCGTTCATCGTTCGTTTATCGCCGCACGCCATGCTTGACGTAGTCGATCCGTCGCGTCGGGGGGCAGACGGGTCACTGCACCGGGCCGCGCACCTCAGCACTAGGGTGAACGGCCCGGGCGGGCCCGCCCGGTCACCCTCGGGGGAGTGACCGGGCGGGCCCGCGGACCTCAGTACTCGACCCACGCCAAGGAGAGTTGACGATCATGGGCGACGAGCTCAAGCCACAGGACCTGCACGCGACGGACGCGAAGGCCGGCGAGCTGTCGACGGAGGACCTGCACGCCACGGACGAGGGTGCCGTGAAGAAGCAGGACCTGCACGCCACCGACGAGCCGCTCGAGACGAAGGACCTGCACGCCACGTCGGAGCCCTTCAAGCCGACGAAGTAAGCCACTCCCACACGGGGTTCGGCCGCGGCGGCGCGGAGGGGGAGCCGTCGCGGCCGATGCATGTCCAAAACCGCTCATCAGGTTCCCGCGGGCTCGTCTCCCGCCAGTTCACACCAGACCGTCTTGCCCGCCTCGCCCTGCTCGACGCCCCACCGCAACGCCACCGCGTCGAGCAGGGCCAGGCCGCGCCCGGTCTCGTCGTCGGCCCTGGCGTGCCGGAGGACGGGAAGGGCGCGGGGGTCGGGGTCCCTGACCTCGACGCGGATCCGGCCGTCGGAGCGAGACACACGAACCTTCACCGGGGCGCCCTCCCCGATGTGCCGGATGACGTTGCCGACCAGTTCCGTGACGCACAACTGCACGTCGGCGCAGGGCACACCCAGACATGCGCGCAGTGTGCGGCGCAGCTCGGGTACGACCTCGGGCGCGACGGCCAGTCCGAGATCCACGTCTCTGAAGGGCTGAGCCCGGAGGTTGTCCACAGGCCGCCACGACGTGCCGGAATCCTGCGATCTTGGCGGCATGGCGGAACGAAGGGCGTTGCGGGAGCTGGCGCAGGGTGGCGTGCTGCTGACGTGCCGTGCCCTGGAGTCCGGCTGGCCTCGGCGCAGTCTCACCCGTGCTCTCCGGGCGGAGGGCTGGGGGCGGCTTCAGGCGGGGGCCTGGGTGGAGCCAGGGCAGGCCGCGGATCTGCCCACCCGGCTCAGAGCCGTACAACTCCTCAACCACCGGCTCGTCGTGAGTCACTCCTCCGCAGCCGCCCTCTGGCGGATCGAGACTCTCGCCGCGGCCGCGAAATCGCCCTTGGAGTTCATCGACCCCGCCCTCAGCTTCCGGGGCAAGGTCAAGGACGTGCGCGTACGCCGCATGCTCCTCGACTCCGGCGACGTGGCGCTGCGGTACGGCCTGCGGGTCACAAGCCCCGTACGTACCCTCACCGACCTGCTTCGCTCCCTGCCGAGGGACGACGCGATCGTCGCCCTGGAGTCGGCGGTGACCTACCGTCGGGTCGGCGGGGCGCGCAGGGCGCCGCTCGCCGGACCGGACGCGGTGGCGGCGGCACTGTCTGCCCCTTCGCAGGGGTCGGCGAGGGCCCGCCGATGGCTCGGACTGTGCGATCCCCGGGCCGGGTCACCGGCCGAGACCATCGCCCGCCTGCGCATGGCTGACTCCGGCCTCCGGCCCGAGAACCAGGTCGAACTGTTCACTCCGCTCGGTCGCCGAGCCGTCCTCGACTTCCTCTTCCGGCGTGAAGGGCTGGCGGTCGAGATCGAGGGCTACGCCTACCACGGCACCCGCGAGGCGCACCGGAGGGACGTCTCCCGCTTCAATCAGGTCCTCCAGTGCCCCGAGGTGCGCAGTCTGCTGCGCTTCACCGCCCAGGACGTCTTCCGGGAGCCCGACCGGATGATCACGGAGATTCGGGCGGCCCTGATCGCCCTGAGGTGAGCAGCCGAGGGGGAGTCGGAGCGCATGGGCCAGAGGGACACCGGCATGCCCAGGTGGGTGGGAGGTGGCCGGCGCCCGAACGCTCCAGTCGCCCGGGCGGCATAGCTGACGATACGTCAGATCGGCGCTACCGTGAGCGCCATGGACACCCACGACAGCTCGTTTCCGCTGATCATCTCCGTGGACGACCACACCGTGGAGCCCGCGACCGTCTGGCAGGACCGGCTTCCGGAGAAGTATCGGGGCGTCGGTCCCCGGATCGTCCGTGCGCCCGTGAAGGAGATGACCTTCCTCGGTGGGCGCTTCAGGCCCGTGATGGGACAGCCCGGCGACGACGGCCCGGTCGGTGACTGGTGGGTCTACGAGGACCTCCGCCGTCCCCTGACCCGCCTCGACACCGCCGTGGGGTACGACAGGGACGAGATACGCCTCGAAGTCATCACGTACGAGCAGATGCGGCCCGGTTCCTACGACGTCCCGGCCCGGCTCGCCGACATGGACGTCAACCACGTCCAGTCCGCCCTGTGCTTCCCGACCTTCCCGCGCTTCTGCGGCCAGACCTTCACCGAGGCCAAGGACCACGAACTGGGCCTGCTCTGCGTCCGCGCCTACAACGACTGGATGCTGGAGGAGTGGTGCGGCCCGGACGCGCACGGGCGGCTCATCCCCCTGCCCCTCATACCCCTGTGGGACGCCGAGCTCGCGGCAGCCGAGGTCCGGCGCAACGCCGCGCGCGGGGCCCGCGCCGTCGCCTTCTCCGAGATACCGCCCTACCTCGGGCTCCCCTCCATCCACACCGACGGCTGGGACCCCTTCCTCGCCGCGTGCGCCGAGACCGGCACGGTCGTCGCCATGCACATCGGCTCCTCCAGCCGTATGCCCTCCACCTCCGCCGACGCCCCGCCCGCCGTCGGCTCCACCATCACCTACGCCAACTGCTGCTTCTCGATGGTCGACTGGCTGATGAGCGGCAAGTTCGAGCAGTTCCCCGGCCTCAAGGTCATGTACGCCGAGGGGCAGATCGGCTGGATCCCCTACATCCTGGAGCGGGCGGATGTGGTGTGGGAGGAGAACCGGGGCTGGGGCGGCGTCGCCGACAAGGTGCACCGGCCGCCGTCCGAGCTCTTCGCCGAGCACGTCTACGGCTGCTTCTTCGACGACGCCTTCGGGCTGCGCAACCTCGACTCCATCGGCGTCGGGAACGTGCTCTACGAGACCGACTACCCGCACTCCGACAGCACCTGGCCCAAGTCCCGCGAGGTCGGCGAGGCGCAGATGGGGCACCTGGAGCCGGAGGTCGTGGAGCGCATCGTGCGCGGCAACGCCATCGAGCTGCTCGGGCTGACGGAGGAAGGGCTGTGGCCGGGCGGCGGCGGTGGTGCGCGGTGAGCCTGCGGTACGGGATGCAGCTTCCCGTCCAGTCGCAGAGCACCCTCTACGCGGAGGGCTGGGAGGCGGAGGCCGGGCCGGAGGACCTGCTGCACATCGCCCGTGCCGCCGACCGGTCCGGCTTCGCCTACCTCGCGAGCTGCGACCACGTCGGCATCCCGCGCCGGCTGGCCGCCGCGATGAGCACGATCTGGTACGACCCCGTCGCCACGCTCGCCTTCCTCGCCGCCGCCACCGAACGCGTCCGGCTGCTCAGCCACGTCGCGATCGTCGGGCTGCGGCACCCCCTGCTCACCGCCAAGCAGTACGCCACGCTCGACCACCTCAGCGGAGGCCGGCTGGTCCTCGGGGTCGGTGCCGGGCACGTCCAGGAGGAGTTCGAGGCCCTGGGTGTGGACTTCCGGCAGCGCGGGGCCGTGCTCGACGAGTGCCTCGACGCCCTGCGTGCCGCCCTCGGACCCGACGAGTTCCCCGAGCACCACGGCAAGCTGTACGACTTCGAGGGACTCGGCCAGCGGCCCCGCCCGGCGCAGGACCGCGTCCCCCTGTGGGTCGGCGGCTCCTCGCCCGCCGCCGTACGACGGGCCGCGCTCAAGGGCGACGGCTGGCTGCCGCAGGGGGATCCGAGGGACCGGCTGCCCGGGCAGATCGCACGGATCCGTGAGCTGCGCGAACAGGCGGGCCTCCAGGGGATGTTCACCATGGGCGCCATCACCGAGCCGCTGTACGTCGGCCGGCCCCGCTGGGACGTGGGCCGCAGGACCCTCTCCGGCGGTCCGCAGGAGCTCGCCGAGTCGCTGCGGGCCTACCGGGCGATGGGCGTGCACCAGATCCAGGTGCGGTTCCGCAGCCGGAGCCGTACCGAACTCACCGACCAGATCGCGGCGTTCGGCGCCGAGGTCGCCCCCCACCTGTGAGGAGAGCCATGGGCAAGCTCGACGGACGGGTCGTCATCGTCACCGGCGCCGCGCGCGGCCAGGGCGAGCAGGAGGCCCGGCTGTTCACGGCCGAGGGCGCACGGGTGGTCGTCGCGGACGTCCTCGACGACCAGGGAGAGGCCCTCGCGAAGGAGATCGGCGCCCGGTACGTCCATCTCGACGTGGGCCGGGAGGACGACTGGCAGGCCGCCGTCGCCGCAGCCAAGGACGCCTACGGCAAGGTCGACGGGCTCGTCAACAACGCCGGCATCCTGCGCTTCAACTCCCTCCTCGACACGCCCCTCGAGGAGTTCATGCAGGTCGTCCAGGTCAACCAGGTGGGCTGCTTCCTCGGCATCAGGGCGGTCGCCCCGGAGATGGCCGACGGGGGCACGATCGTCAACACCGCCTCCTACACCGGCCTGACCGGGATGGCCTCGGTGGGCGCGTACGCGGCGAGCAAGCACGCCGTGGTCGGGCTGACCCGGGTCGCCGCCCTGGAGCTGGCCGGGCGGGGGATACGCGTCAACGCCGTCTGCCCGGGTGCCATCGACACGGCGATGTCCAACCCGGCCCGGCTGGACCCGGACGCCGATCTGAAGGAGACGGCCAAGGGGGTCGACCGGCTCTACCGCAAGCTCGTGCCGCTGGGGCGGGTCGGGCAGCCGGAGGAGGTGGCCAGGCTCGCCCTGTTCCTGACCTCGCAGGACTCGTCGTACATCACGGGGCAGCCGTTCGTGATCGACGGTGGGTGGCTGGCCGGGGTGGCCATTATCTGACGCCCCGTCAGCTATTGACGCTCCCGGGGGCCGGTGGAACAGTCGGAGTCACGCATCTGACGGATCGTCAGAATTAGTCCTGGGGCGGTGAACCTCCTTGGAATTCGGCATCTTCGTACAGGGATACGTCGGCAAGCGGGCCGAGACCGACCCGCTCGCCGAACACAAGGCGCTGATGGAGGAGACCGAGTACGTCATCCAGGCGGACAAGTCGGGCTTCAAGTACGCCTGGGCCTCCGAGCACCACTTCCTTGAGGAGTACTCGCACCTCTCCGCCAACGACGTCTTCCTCGGCTACCTGGCGCACGCGACCGAGCGGATCCATCTCGGCTCGGGGATCTTCAACCCGCTCGCCCCGGTCAACCACCCGGTGAAGGTCGCCGAGAAGGTCGCCATGCTCGACCATCTCAGCGAGGGGCGGTTCGAGTTCGGCAGCGGGCGGGGGGCCGGGTCGCACGAGATCCTCGGGTTCCTGCCGGGGATCACCGACATGAACCACACCAAGGAACTCTGGGAAGAGACCATCGCCGAGTTCCCGAAGATGTGGCTCCAGGACGAGTACGCCGGCTTCCAGGGCAAGCACTGGTCGCTGCCGCCGAGGAAGATCCTGCCGAAGCCGTACGGGAAGTCCCACCCGGCGATGTGGTACGCGGCCGGATCGCCGCCCTCGTACGCCATGGCCGCGAAGAAGGGGCTCGGCGTGCTCGGCTTCAGCGTGCAGAAGGTCTCCGACATGGAGTGGGTGCTGGAGCAGTACAAGACGGCGATCGTGGACGCGGAGCCGGTGGGTGACTTCGTGAACGACAACGTGATGGTGACGACCACGGCGATCTGCGCGCCGACCCATGCGGAGGCTGTGCGGATCGCGGCGAGCGGGGGGTTGCACTATCTGCCCTCGCTGGTGTTCCGGTACCACGACACGTTTCCGCGGCCCGAGGGGTTTCCGGTGTGGCCCGAGACGCTGCCGGAGTACACCGAGGAGTTCGTGGAGGTGCTCATCGAGGAGGAGTTGCTGATCTGCGGGGATCCGGACGAGGTGTGTCGGCAGTGTGAGCGGTGGGAGCGGGCCGGGGCGGATCAGTTGAGTTTCGGGTTGCCGGTGGGGGTGCCGAAGGAGGAGACGTTGCAGACGATTCGGTTGGTCGGGGAGTACGTGATTCCCAAGATCGATACGGATCCTGTGCATCGGACTTCGCGGTTCCGGCAGGGGGTTTGAGCGCCGTTGGCGGGTGCGGGTGCGTCGTGGCTTGTCGCGCAGTTCCCCGCGCCCCTAGGTGACCCGCACCACCCCACATCGAGAGGTGAGCCCAATGCTCGATCACGTCATCCAGGGTGTGACCGTCGTGGACGGGACGGGCGCCCCGGCGTACACCGCCGACGTCGGCATTCGAGACGGCCGTATCGCCGTCATAGGTCGGGTCACCGAGGAAGCGCGTACCACCGAAGACGCCGTCGGTCTCGTCCTCGCGCCCGGATTCGTCGATCCGCACACCCACTACGATGCCCAGCTCTTCTGGGACCCGTACGCCACGCCTTCCCTCAACCACGGTGTCACCACCGTCGCGGGTGGGAACTGTGGGTTCACGCTCGCGCCGTTGAACCCGGATCGTCCCGAGGACGCCGACTACACCCGCCGCATGATGTCGAAGGTCGAGGGCATGGCGCTGGTGGCGTTGGAGGAGGGGGCGCCGTGGAGTTGGCATTCCTTCGGGGAGTATCTGGATGCCCTGGAGGGGCGGATCGCCGTGAACGCCGGGTTCATGGTGGGGCACTGTGCGCTGCGGCGGTATGTGATGGGGCCGGAGGCGGTGGGTGGGCAGCCGAGTGCGGAGCAGCTCGCCGACATGGTGCGGTTGCTGCGCGAGGCCATGGACGCCGGGGCGTGGGGGTTCTCCACCACCCAGTCGACCAGTCACTCCGACGGGGACGGGCAGCCGGTGGCCTCCCGGCATGCCGGACCGGCCGAACTGCTCGCGCTGTCGCGGGCCGTCGGTGAGCACGAGGGCACGCAGATCGAGGCGATCGTCGCGGGCTGTCTGGATCAGTTCAGCGACGCCGAGATCGATCTGTTCGTGGAGATGAGCGCGGTGGCGGGGCGGCCGCTGAACTGGAACGTGCTGACGGTCGACGCGGCCGTTCCCGAGCGCGTGCCCCGGCAGCTCCTCGCGAGCGAGCAGGCCCGTAAGGCGGGCGGCCGGGTCGTGGCGCTGACCATGCCGATCCTCACGCCGATGAACATGTCGCTGGGTACGTTCTGCGCGCTGAACCTGATCCCCGGGTGGGGGCCGGTGCTCGCGCTGCCCGTGCCCGAGCGGATCGAGAAGCTGCGCGATCCGGCCGTACGGGCGGAGCTGCTGCGCCGCGCCACCTCCAAGGAGGCGGGCGTCTTCCGGCGGCTCTCGAACTTCGGGCGGTACGTCATCGGCGACACCTACAGCGACGCGAACGCCGGGCTGACCGGGCGCGTGGTGAAGGACATCGCCGAGGAGCGCGGCCAGGAGCCCTTCGAGTGCCTGGTGGAGATCTGCGCCGCCGACGGGCTGCGTACGGTCCTGTGGCCAATGCCGACCGACAACGACCCGGCGTCCTGGGCGCTGCGGGCGGAGACCTGGCAGCACGAGGACGTGCTGCTCGGCGGGTCCGACGCGGGCGCCCATCTGGACCGGATGTGCGGGGCGCCGTACACGACCCGGTTCCTCGGGGACTGTCTGCGGGGCCGGAACCTGGTCGGTCTGGAGCAGGCGGTGAGGATGCTGACCGACGATCCGGCCCGGCTCTTCGGGCTGCGGGAGCGCGGGCAGGTGCGGGAGGGCTGGCATGCGGACCTCGTCCTGTTCGACCCGGACCGGATCGACGCGGGCCCGGCCACCCTGGTGCACGACCTGCCGGGTGACAGCCCGCGGCTGGACTCCCGGGCGCTCGGCGTACGGGCCGTGTGGGTCAACGGCGTCGAGGCGATCCGGGACGACGTGGTGACGGGTGCCGTGCCGGGCCGCGTGCTGCGCTCGGGGCGGGACACGGAGACGGTGAGCACCAGGTGACGGCACGGGTGACGACGCCGGGGACGGCAGGGGCGACGGCACGCCAGGCGTTGTTCGTCGGCGGCTCCTGGGCGGAGCCGGACGGCGGGCACTACGCGGTGATCGACCCGGCGACCGAGGAGACCGTCGGGTGGGCGCCGGAGGCCTCGCGGGATCAGGTGCTCGCGGCCTGTGCCGCGGCCCGCGAGGCCTTCGGGCCGTGGTCACGGACCTCGCCGGAGGAACGGGCCGCGGTCCTCGGCCGGGCGGCGGACGTCATCCGGGAACGTCTCGTGCCGTACGCGGAGCTGGCCCGGGCGGAGACCGGTGCGACCACGGCCACCGCACGCGCCATGCAGGTCGGGGTCGCCGCCGCCCGCTTCCGGCGCTACGCGCGCGTGGAGCCCGCCGAGTGGGCGATCCCGCCCCAGATCAACGAGGCCGGACCCATGGGCAGGGCGGGCGTGATGGGCGCCCTGGCCGTCCGCCAGCCCGTCGGGGTCGTCACCTGCGTCACCTCGTACAACAACCCCTGGGCCAACGCCGCCGGCAAGGTCGCCCCGGCCCTGGCCATGGGCAACACGGTGGTGGTGAAACCCGCCCCGCAGGACCCGCTGTCGGTCTACCGGATGGCGGAGGCGCTGGAGGCGGCGGGTGTGCCGGCGGGCGTGGTGAACGTGGTCAGCGGATCCCGCACGGAGGTCGGTGAGGCGGCCGTGGAGTCGCCGGACGTCGACATGGTCAGCTTCACCGGCTCGACGGCGGTCGGGCAGCGCATCGCCGAGGTGTGCGGGCGCGGTATGAAACGGCAGTTGATGGAACTGGGCGGCAAGGGGGCGGCGGTCGTCTTCGACGACGCGGACCTCGGCTCGGCCGTGGCCGGGATCGGGACCACCTTCTCCTTCTACAGCGGCCAGATCTGCACGGCACCGACGCGGGTGCTGGCGCAGCGCGGGGTGTACGACCGTCTGGTCGAGCAACTGGCCGGATACGCGGGCCGGTTGAAGGTCGGTGACCCGAGGGAGCGGGACACGGTGGTGGGGCCCCTTATCTCGGCGGCGCACCGGGATCGCGTGGAGTCGTACGTCGAACTGGGGCGGAAGGAAGGCGCGGTGGTGCGGGCGGGCGGCGAACGTCCGGCTCTTTCCACGGGCTTCTACGTCCCCCCGACCCTCCTCGCCGACTGCACCAACGACATGCGCGTGGCCCGCGAGGAGATCTTCGGGCCGGTCGTGGTCGTCATCCCCTTCGACGACGAGGAGGAGGGCATCGCCCTCGCCAACGACACCGACTTCGGCCTCATCGACTACGTCTGGTCGGGCGACGTGGCCCGCGCCTTCCGGGTGGCGCGGCGGCTGCGGGCCGGCGGGGTCGGGGTCAACACCGTCGGCCGCAACATGGAGGCACCCTTCGGCGGCTTCAAGAAGAGCGGGGTCGGCAGGGACGTCGGCTCGTACGCCCTGCATGCCTACAGCGAGGTGCAGGCGATCGTGTGGCCGGGCTGACGCCCCTCAGGTGTCCAGGTCCACCCGCACCGTCAGCAGATTCGTCCCGAACGCCCGCACTCCCAGGCCGTTGAAGCGGGGCAGCCGCCGCAGCCGCGCCACCGGATCGTCGTCCGGCACCGGCCGGGCGGTCCCCGTGTGCCACCGCCCCCGGATCCGCACCCGCACCCGCGGATCGGCCTTGATGTTGCGGACGTACTGCGACCGCTCACCGAACTCCGACACCAGCCAGAAGGCGTCGCCGACGCGCCGTCCGCCCACCGGCGTCTGCCGGGGCAGCCCGGAGACACGGCCCTTCGTCTCGATGACCGTCTGGAGGGGCAGGCGGCGCAGCAGCGGATTGATCCGGCGCTGGAAGGCCGTGGCGGCACGGAACCTGATGTCGGCGAGGCGGGACATCGTCAGGAGACTCCTTCACGCGAAGCTGCGGGCAGGGCAGGGCAGGGCAGGGCAGGGTGCCCATCTGATCACCGCTCCCGGCTCGCCACCAGTAGCGCACGGGTCCAGGCCGCCAGCCGGCCGACCATCGTGAGCGCGTGCGCCGTCCGCGACCGGAGGAAGGGCAGGACGAGCAGGGCGGGCACGAACGCCAGGGTCACGACGAGCACGGGCACGAGCGCGAACAGGACGAGCAGGACACGCTGCGCCCAGCGGGCGCCGACGAGCAGACCGGTCCAGCGGGTAGGCATGTGAGGGTTCCCTTCGAGTCGCGGCGATGAGCCGGCGAGCGATCGATGCCGGAACCCTCCGTCCTGTCGGGTACGTTGCGAAAGGCGCACCATGGTGCCAGCACCGAGTCAACACTTCGGGGGGACGCCTTGACCGTCGTGGCCCGCAATTCCGGGAATTCGTCGGAGATCGAACGCGGTGAGGTGCCCGAACTTGCGGAGCTCGGCACCATGTTGAAGGACTTGTTCAACACGCTGGGCATCAGCCAGCGGCAGTACGCGAAGCGGATCAGCCTCGATCCGTCGGCGGTCTCGCGCGTGTTCAGCGGTCGGCGGATGCCCACCAAGCACTTCATCGAGCAACTGATCTCCGAGGTCGAGGCCGAGCGCGGTGGTTCCGTCACACCGGCGGCCCGGGACGCGATCCGCGCCAAGTGGCTCACGGCGATGAAGGAGACCGACCCCTCCGAGTTCCGACTGGAGAGTCTGCGCGGGGAGTTGGCGAGGTCCCGGCGTGACACCGAGCGGGCGAACCGCAATGTCGAGGCCCTGCACCTTCTGTTGCAGCAGCGGGAGGCGCAGGCCCATGACGCCGCCAGGGATCTGGCCCAGCTCCAGCTCGACTGGGGTGCCGAGCGGGCCGATGCCACCGGTGAACGGGGCGAGTTGAGCAGGGAGCAGGCATCCCTGTCCGCCTCGCGTGAGGTGCTGCTGCGCGAGATCGAGCAGCTCAAGAGGGACCTTCAGGAGGCTGAGCGACTCCGTTCCGAGGCGGAGAAGCACAGCCGCGAGCTGCGGGAGCGTGTCCTGCGCCTGGAGGAGGAACTGGCGGAGCGCGGGCCGGCGGGCGGGCTCCCGCTGGCGGTGTTCAAGGGCCAGTTGCTGCGGATGTGGGAAGAGGAGAACTTTCCCGAGGCGTCGCGGGATCTGACGGAGGCGGCGTGGTCGCGGCCGCTGGACGAGGTGCTGGACCTCATGGCGTGGCTGTCGCGGAGGAAGGACCGGGAGCATGTGAGCGCTCTCGTCTCCGACGTCGGCCGCCTGCGCCCGGCCCGGGACGTCCTGCGGATCGCCGCGGAGCTGCTGGCCGGGGCCTCGGGCCCGCCGGGAGCGGTGCTGGGCGAGACGACGGTCCACGACGCGTGGGTGACGGCGGTGGCGTCCCGCATCACGGAGAGCAATGTCGCCGGGTACTACCGGGAGCTGTCGGCCCTCGAGGGGCCGAGCGGCCCGCTGAGCGACCGGATGCTGGCCGCCGCGGTGCGGCGCGCGACCACACCGTCCGAGGCCCTGGGACTGATCACCGCGGCCCTGACGGGCGGGGAGCCGCCCGGTGCCCTGCTCATCCTCACCATCAGCGCCGTGGCGGCGCCTCATCGCATCGCCGTCGACCCGGGCTTCCCCTTCCATGTGATGGCGGGGCTGCTCGGCGCCGGTATGAGCGACATGGCCGGGCGCATCATGGTGCGGGTCAGCCGCCAGGACAGCCCGAAGCTCAGGCCCGCGGCCCCGGTGGCCCAGCGGTTCCACCTGGGCCTGCGAGAACTGGACGAACGGGCGCTGCGCGACCTGTTCGTGTTCCTCGTCGAGGAGGCGGACGACAGGTTGGTGGGGGCGGTCGCCGTGATGATGTACTTCGGGGCCGATGGCGACCGCTCCCTGTTCGACCGGCTGCTGAACGAGCTGGGAGCCAGAATCGAAGACCTGCTCGAGGCGATGATGAGCCGCTGGAGCCCCGACTTGTTCGAGTACGTGGTGCGCCGTGTCAGCGCCCCAGGAACACCGGATTCGTGAACCCCGCCAGCGGCCCCGGCACCGGCCCCGCCGCCGCCTCGTGCCGCACCTCGGCCCGTACGTACGCCGCGTACGAGGGCGTCGTGCGCCACTCCACGACCCCCGCACCCGCCACCGGCAGCGGCGCACTCGTGTGCAGCACGCCCTGGTCGGTGACGAAGCGGACCGTGCAGCGCGGGGCGCCCGTGACCTCCAGGCGGACGGTGACCGGGGTGTCGCGGCCGACGGCGAGCCGCTCGCCGATGCCCGCGTGTTCGCCGCGTCCCCCGGACACCCGGAACGACAGCGCGAGCCTGGCGGACTCGGCGATGTACGACCGCCCGGCCCGGATGCCCTCCTGGATCGCCTGACGGGTCAGGTCGTCGGCCAGGACGACCGTCTGGGGGCTGCCGACGGCGTCCGGGTCGCGGTGGGCGTCGCTGCTGCCCATCGCGGGGATCCAGCCGCGTTCGCCCCGCACGGACGCCACGAGCATGCTGTCCCAGTCGGCCAGCGTCACCTCGTCGTCGGGCGTGTAGGGGCCGTTCCACACCTCCACCGCGTCCGCCTCGCCGAAGCCGAACTTCCAGTTGCAGCCGACGCACGTCGCGTGCGGATGGGCCGGGACGACCAGGCCGCCGGCGCGGCGGATCTGGCGGGCGAACCGGCCGAAGCGGTTGTCGCGGGCACGGTAGCGCCAGTCGACGAAGGTGCCCGGGTCGGTGCCGAGCGCCACCACGTGCCCGTTCCGGGTGGTGATCTCCTCGCCCAGCATGACGAGCAGGTCGTCCCCGGCCACATCCGCCCAGTGCGCGTGCGCCGAGTGCGTGTTGTGCTCGGAGGAGTTGATGAAGTCCAGCCCCGCCGCCCGCGCCAGGGCCCCGATCTCGGCGGGGGTGCGGCGGCCGTCGGAGTGCCAGGAGTGCAGATGGCAGTCCCCCCGGTACCAGGCACGCCCCCGCCCCTTGGCCCGCTCGGGCGGATACACCGGCTCGACGGCCTCGCCCGGCTCGCCGTACGTCAGCGTGATCGTGATCTCGTACGACAGGCCCTGCGGGGCGACCGTGTACGGGCCGAGCGCGATGTGCCAGGTGCCCTCGCGCACCGGGCCCGGGAGGTAGCCGGGCGTCGCGTCGTCGGCGCGGAGGAAGAACTCGGTGCGCGCCCCGCCCGACCAGCCCCTGAAGCCCCGGCCGCCGACGTCGGTGCCGCGATCGTCGAAGACGCCGATGTCGAGGGCGTTGCCCATCGTGCCGGCCGGGACGGACGGCCGCTCGTAGGTGTAGGCGACCTTGATCTCCCGGACCCCGGCCGGGACCTCGACGGGCACGTACACGAAGTCGGGGGAGCCGGGCGGCAGGGTGCCCCGCACGGTTCTGGTCTCCTGGTCGCCGTCGGCCGCTGAAGCGAAGCTCACGCTTCCCAACGTAAGCGCGGCGGCCGCTCCCGTCACGAACAGTGCCCGCCGGGCGAGCCCGCCGTGGCCGTCCTCGTGACTGTCCTCCTGATGGTCCTCGCACATGCTGCTGCTCCCAAGGTGTCGTCGGTGACAAGGCATGGGTGGTGCAGGGGTGGTGCGTGCCACCGTTGTATTCAGCCGTGAACTCGCGGGCAAGGGAAGGGGATCCGGCGGCGGGCGGCAGTGGAACAGGCCGCGCGGGCCGGGGACTTCAGGCGGTGAGGCCGGCGTCGCGCGCCAGCAGGGCCGCCTGCACCCGGTTGGCGACCTCCAGCGTGGTGAGGATGCGGCTGACGTGGGCCTTGACGGTGCTCTCGCGCATGCCGAGCCGGGCGGCGATATCGGCGTTGGTCTCGCCCTGGGCGAGCAGGGCCAGCACGTCGCGTTCCCGGGGTGTGAGCCGGTCGACGGCGGCCCGGGCGCCGGTCGCGTGCGCCCCGCCCGACCGGTGGAAGCGGTCGATGAGGCGGCGGGCGGCGCTGGGGTGGAGCATCGCCGAGCCGGCGGCGACGAGGTGGACGGCGCGCAGGATCTCGGCCGGGTCGGTGTCCTTCAGCAGGAAACCGTCGGCCCCGGCCGCGAGGGCGTCGTAGACGTACTCGTCGAGATCGAAGGTCGTCAGCGTGATCACCCTCGGCGGGTGGGGAAGGGCGCGCAGACGGGCGGTGGCCGTGATGCCGTCCATGTGCGGCATGCGTACGTCGACCAGTGCGACGTCGATTCGGTGCGCGGTGGCCTGCTCGACGGCGTGCAGCCCGTCGGACGCCTGGGCGACGACCTCAATGCCCGGGTCCCCGTCGAGGAGGTCGGTCAGGCCCAGGCGGACCAGGGCGTCGTCGTCGGCGATCAGGACGCGGATCATGCGGGGGTGCCGTTCTGGTCGGGGGGCTCGGGGGACTCGGAGGTCTCGGCGGGGGAGGGGTGGGGGATACGGGCCGCCAGTCGCCAGCTGCCGGCCCCGCCCGGGCCCGCGTGCAGATGGCCGCCGAGGGCGGTGACGCGTTCGCGCAGGCCGACCAGCCCGAACCCGGAGGCGACGGCGTGCGCGGCCGGGCTGCCGGGGGCGTTGGTGACCTCCACGGTGGTGGCGGGCGGCTGGTAGCCGAGGTGGATGAGCACCGGGGCACCCCCGGCGTGCTTACGGGCGTTGGTCAGCGCTTCCTGGACGAGGCGGTAGACGGCCAGCCGGTGCGCGGCCGGAGCCTGCTCGGGCCGGCCCTCGACCCGCAGCTCGGCCCGTTGTCCCGCCGCCCGCGCCTGCTCGACCAGTTCGTCCACGGCCCGCAGGACGGGGACGGGAGCTGCTTCGACGGGCTCGGCCCCGGGATCGCGCAGGGCCCCGAGGATGTCGCGGAGATCGGCCAGGGCCTCGGTGGAGGCGGTGCGCAGCAGGGCCAGACGGGCCACGACCGGCTCGGGCAACTGCTCGTTCCTGGTCGTCAGGACGCCCGTGTGCAGGGCGATCAGGCTCAGGCGGTGCGCCAGTACGTCGTGCATCTCCGCCGCGATCCGGGACCGCTCGGCGGACCGGGCCGTCTCCTCGCGCAACTCCCGCTCGATCCGCAGATGCTCGATCTGGTCGCCCAGTGCCTCCAGCAGCCGCCGGCGATTGCCCGCCCACAGCCCGCCCACCAGGGCCAGCAGCACGAACAGGGTGGAGCCGTACTGCTGCGGGGTCCACAGTGAGATCGCCGGAGGGATGAGCAGGTTGGCGCTCAGCGCGGCCGCGGCGCAGCCCACCGCCACCCGGGCACGCCGGTGCGCCGACAGGTCGAACAGCGCGACGAGCAGCAGCGGCAGCAGCGGCCACCCCCACAGCCCGGTCGCCACGGTGGCCGGCACGGCCGAGGCGTACCAGGGCGACCGGCGCACCAGCAGGGCCAGTCCGCACAGCAGGGCCATGACGGTGGACGGCGTCACATACCGGCCGCCGGCGTTGGAGGCACTGTTCAGCACGGCGAGGGCGGTCAGCAGCACGACCAGGCACCAGCGCCCGCAGGTGCCCCACCGGAAGCTCTCTCTCCGTATCACTCCCGGGATCCTAGGCGGCCCGGCAGGCGGGTCGTCCGCCCTCGGTCTCATATGACCCCCTACTTTCGTAGAGGAGGACAGCCGCACAACGAGTGATCTCCGGGCGTGGCCCGGTTCCTAGTGTCGCAGCCATGGATCTACGCACCATGGACTGGACGTTCCTCACCGAAGCGGCCCGCGATCCGCGCACCACCGGCGCCGTCGCCCCCAGCGGGCGGGCCCTGGCCCGAGCACTGACCGAACCGGTGCGCGCCCTGGCCCCACGGCCGCTGACCGTCCTGGAGGCGGGGGCCGGGACCGGCGCGGTCACCCGCGCCCTCATCCCCCAACTGTCCCCGGGCAGCCGCCTGGATGTCGTCGAGGCCAATCCGCGCTTCGCCGACCGGTTGCGTCGGCTCGTCGACACTCACCCCCGGCTTGCGGGCGAGCCGGAGCGGGTGCGGGTCCACAGCTCCTACGTCGAGGACCTGCCCGGCGCGGGCCGCTACGACGTGATCGTCTCCGGCCTGCCCCTGGCCAACTTCACCGCCGAGCGGGCCGACGCGATCATGGCCCGCTATCTGGAGCTGCTGCACCCGGGCGGCACCCTGACCTACTTCGCCTACCTGGGCACCGGGCAGGCCCGCACCCTGTTCTCCTCCCGTGCCGAAGCCCGCCGGCACCACGCCGTCCAGGAGGTCATGGCCGGCTACCAGCGCTGCTACGTCACCGGCCGCTGGGCGGTGTGGGCGAACCTTCCTCCGGCCAGGGTCTGGCAGTTGCGGAACCCGCACCGCGAGGCGCGCGACACGGAGGGCGAGCCGTACGTCGTCACCGGAGCCGGCCGGTGACCGTCCCGTGAGACCTCCTGGGCCTCCTCGGCCGGGTCCCGCCATCGCCGCCCACGCGGTGCCGGCAGCCGCGGTCCTGGCCGAGTCCGTCCTGCTGGTCGGCGCCTTCGTCCCCACGCTCGGCCTGCTGCCTGCTGCCTGCTGCCTGCTGCCGGCGGCCGGGGCGCCGGCCCGCACCGGACGCCTGAGCCTGCCCCTCGTCATCGGTGCCGCCGCCGTCGCGG
>NZ_JBHUQX010000057.1:0-30712 GCF_042674225.1 Streptomyces sp. NPDC056948 | reverse complement strand
GCGCTATCTGCTGGTCGCCCCGGCCGGCCGCAGCCGCCTGCTGCTCACCAAGTACGCGACCGTCGTCATCTTCTGCCTGGTGGCCACCCTGGTGGTCGCCGTCTCGGCGCTGACGGTCGGCGCGCTGCTGTTCCCGCTGGGCGACCTGACGACCATCTCCGGCACGCAGATCAGCTTCGCCGAGGGCCTGGGCAGA
The DNA here is from genome assembly GCF_042674225.1 of Streptomyces sp. NPDC056948. Taxonomy (NCBI): domain Bacteria; kingdom Bacillati; phylum Actinomycetota; class Actinomycetes; order Kitasatosporales; family Streptomycetaceae; genus Streptomyces; species Streptomyces sp. NPDC056948. Next base: position 30,516 of record NZ_JBHUQX010000057.1, on the reverse strand, counting down.
GCCCTGCTGATCGCCCTCGCCGTCGCCGCTTCACTGATCGGCGTCGCGGCGCTGGGCCTGTTCGTCTCGACGCTCACGGGCAGCGGCATCGCGGCGATGGCGACCACCGTCGGCCTGCTGATCACGGTCCAGATCCTCGACCAGATCCCGCAACTGCACGCCCTCCAGCCGTACTTCTTCTCGCACTACTGGCTGTCCTTCGCCGACCTCATGCGCGAGCCCGTCTACTGGGACGACCTGACGAAGAACCTCGGCCTCCAGGCCCTGTACGCGGCGGTGTTCGGCTCGGCGGCCTGGGCCCGCTTCACGACGAAGGACATCACGGCCTAGTCCTGCCGGTACTAGTCCTGCTCGTACAGGAACCGGGCGGGCGGTGCCTCCTGGGTGAAGAACGTCTTCGCCCGGGTCAGCGCCTCGGTGTCGTTCAGCACGTCACCGGGCTTGCTGCCGTTGCCGAGCAGCACCCCGCCGAAGTGCATCCCCAGGTACGCGGCCGAGTTGTGGAGCGTCCCGACGAGCGGGTCGGCGACCACTTCCTCCCGGTGCGCGAGGGCGGTGACGCCCCACAGGGTGCCTCCGGCCAGGGTCTCCTTGAAGTCGAGCCCGGGCGTGCGCAGCCAGCCCGACCAGTGGTCCAGGTAGCGCTTGGTCTGTGCGGAGACCGAGTACCAGTACAGGGGCGAGGCGATCACGATGTCCGTCGCCGCGAGCGTGGCGTCGAGCAGCAGGGCGAGGTTGCCCTCGGTCGGGCGGACATGGTCGCTGTCGTGCCGCAGGTCCTCGAAGTCGGGTATCGGGTGCTCGGTGAGGTCGATCCACTGCTGTTCGACGTCCGGGGACAGTTGCTCGGCGGCCCGGCGGGCCAGCAGCTCGGTGTTGCCCTCGGCGCGGGCGCTGCCCAGGACGAAAAGGAAGCGGCGGGTCATGGTGTCCCCCAGAAGAAAGGCGTACGGCGATTACACGCGCTTGCATCATATGCGTACGCATTCAAATTCGCCAGGGGTCGCCGTCCGGCCGGCGTGCCCGTCAGCTTCCGATACGCGCCTCCGCCTCCCGCGCCACGGCCAGCAGCAGCGCCTCCCGCCCGTGCGGTGCCACCAGGTGCAGCCCGGCCAGGCAGCCGTCCTCGCCGAAGCCCGCCGGGAGGCTCAGCGCCGGGTGCCCGCTGAGGTTGAACGCCCAGGTGAGCGAGGTGGAGTAGCGGTCCCCCGGCCCTTCGTGGCCGTGCGGCGCGGTGGGTGCCGTGGGCGTCAGCAGCAGGTCGGCATCCTCGTACAGCCCGGCCAGCCGCCGGTCGTTCTCCGCCCGGACGCGGTGGGCACCGGCCAGATCGGCACCGGGTGCGCGCAGGGCGAGCCACGCGGGCCCGGGGTCCATCAGCCGCGGCGGCACCCGTGGTCCTACGAGCCGTACGACACCCGCCGCCACGAGCCGTTCCACCGCGGCCCGGGCGAGTGCGACGGGCTCCGGATCGGGCCCGGCGAAACCGAGGTCGGGGGACCAGACGGCGGTGACGGGCAGGGGCGGGAGGACGGGCTCCGGCTCGCCTGTCACCACCTGCCACCAGACCGCCGCGTCCGACGCCGAGCGGGCGAGCACGCCGGGGACGGCAAGCCCCGTACGGTCGGCGGAGGGCAGCCGCCCCACCGTGGTCTTCAGTCCGACGACCCCGCACCACGCCGCCGGGATCCGCACCGACCCCGCCCCGTCGCTGCCCGTCGCCAGCGGCACCAGCCCGGCCGCCACCGCCACCGCCGACCCGGCCGAGGAGCCGCCCGGCGTACGGTCGGCCCGCCACGGATTGACGGTCCGGCCACGCGCACCGAGCCCCCAGGTCTGCCAGGGCGTCCCCGGCCCGGGCACGGAGGTCGCCCCCACGACGACACCCCCGGCCGCGAGCAGCGGCCCCGCCGCCCGCAGCCCGTGCCGCCCCTTCACGGCGATCGGCACACCGGCGAGCGGCAACCAGCCGCCCTCCATGAACCTGTCGGTGACACCCCCTGCCCCTTCGGCACCACTCGTGCGAGGGGCATCCCCGGATCTGTCGGCATCACTCGTGCGAGGGACACCCCCGGGCTCGGCGGCCGCGCTCCCGCGGGGGACATCCCCCGACCCGTCGGGGGCCTCGCCCGTGTGCCGGGGCTGCTCGGAGTCGTCGGTTCCACTCGTGCGGGGGACACCCCCGCACCGCCCGTCGAGCAGCGCGTCCACCTCGCCCGCCCGTCGCAACGCCTCCTCGTGCCACACCTCGACGAACGCGCACAGCTTCGGATCGGCCCGCTCGATCCGCTCCAGCGCCGCCGCGACCACGTCGACCGCGCGCAGCTCCCGGGCCCTTACACCCGCCGCGATCTCCCCGGCCGACAGGGGCACGGCCGTCAGCGTGCCGCTCCCGTCAGCCTGGCCAGGGGCGCCGTCTCGCGCGGCGGACGGCCCGGTTCGCCGAGCCGCCAGGACGGTACCCACGGCACGCGGTACACGTCGATGACCGCCTCCAGGGACTTGACCCGCTGGGCGAGCGGGCGCGGCAGCCGGCCCGGGGCGTCCGCCACGAGGACGACGCCGTCGAGGTCGAGCCCCGGCGGAGCCTGACCGCGCCGGAAGATCTCCACCGCACCGGCGACCGTGTCGAGCCCGGCCGCGTGCGTCCGGGCGACCAGCAGCACCGACGGCGGATCGCCCGGCCCGGGCCAGGCGCGGCCGCTGTCATGACCGCCGTAGACCGCGGCGAGCGTGGAGACGCCCGCGCCGCCGTGCGTGCCGACCCAGGAGAAACGCCGGGCCGCGGCATGGGCGTGGGCCGGCTCCGGCGGTCCCGGCTCCGGGGTGGTCACCGGGCCGCGGATCCAGATCTCCGGGCCTCGCACGCCTGTCTGCATGCACCTCTCCTCCCTCGTACTCCCGATCTTCATGCCAACCGGAACAACGCGCGCCGGGGCCTACAGTCCTTGGGACGAGCCTGTGACACCGCGGTGACGTGAGAAACGGGAGCGAGCGGACACACTCGACAGTAGGTGTACGACGCCGAGTGAGGGGACGATGTCTCGACTCAGCCGCGAGAAGAAGCGGGAACAGAAGCAGGCCGCACACGCGGCGACGCCGGCGGTGCCGATCGACGTCCATGTCCCCGGAACGGGACACGGCGCCGGGTCGGTTGCCGGTGCCGGAGCGGCGGGCGTGTCCGACGGTGCGTCCGTCGGCGGCGTCCCGGTCTTCGCGGCTCCCGGCGAGGAGATCCACAAGGCGGTCCTGAACCGCCTCCACCACATCGCCCTCGCCACGGGCCACGCGGTCCTCGCCACGATCCACGACGAGCGCATCGGCTACGTCGTCCCTCTCCAGGTCGACCCGGACGGCTCCAGCCACTTCACGGCCGAGCCGGTCCGTACGACACCGCCGGAGGGCACCGCCGCCGGACGCCCACCGGAACCGCCGATGGCCGGCGCAGCCACGGAGTGGCCCCCGGCCGCCGCGGCTGAGGAACCGCCCATGCCCGACCCGGTGACGGAGTGGCCCCCGGCCGCCGCGGCTGCCGAGCCGTCCGCGGTCGGCGCGGCTGCCGAACCGACCGCAGCGGGCACGCCCGGACCGATGCCACCCGCGGCGGAGCAGGAGCCCCCGCGGAAGCCCCCGCACAGCGACAGCGCCACACACGTCCTGCGCCCCGTACCGGAGTCCGGCGATCTCGGCGCGGCCCCTACGTTCCGGCTGCGCGCCGTACAGGAGCCGCCGCAGCCCACCCCTGAAGACGCGCCTCCGGGCCCGGCCACCGTGCCCGGCACCGTCGCGCCCCCGACCGGTGAGTTCGGGCCGCCTCCGCCCATGGACGCGAGGCCGCTCCCCGTCCCCGAGGACGGTCCCGCCGCCGGGCCCCGGCGCGGCAGGAAGCCCGACCCGGTGCTCGAAGCGGAGCTGCTCGCCGACCTCGACGCCAAGCCCACCCCCGCCCGCGGCTTCGACGCCGTAGCCGAGGCCATGTTCGGGGACGAACCTGCCGGCGCCCCGGGCGACTCCGGAGCCTCCGACCTCGTCGCGGAGCCGATCACGCGGATCAACGAGGCCGTCAAGGAGGGCAGGATCGAAGCGGCGGCCGGGCTGGCGGACCAGACCGTCGCGCAGGCGTCCGCGACGCTGGGGCCGGAGCACCCGGAGGTGCTCCGGCTGGGTGAACTCAGCGCGTACATCGCCTACTTGGCGGGCGACCCGCTCCGCGCCTTCCGTCTGTCGCTCGACCTGGCCGGTGCCCGCCGCCGTACGGGCGACGCGGAGGCCGCCTACGGCAATGTGCAGAGCGCGGCCACCGCCTGGCGGGCGGTGCGCGACCCCGCGGTGGGGCTGGAGCTGGGGCGCGACCTGATCGGCCTGTGGACCGAGCTCGCCGCCGAGGACGGCCCGGCCGCCGAGGAGATCGAGCAACTGGAGTCGGCCCGGGCCCGCATGGGCCGCCTCACGGAACGCGCCCGCGACCAGTAGGAGTGACCCGGAACTACTCCGACAGCTCCCACACCGCGTACGCGACCGCGTCGCTGTTGCGGTCGAGGGCCGTGTCGTTGATGTTGGCGGTGGTGTCGCAGGAGGAGTGGTAGCAGCGGTCGAAGGCCTGCCCGGCCGTACCGCCCCACTTGGCCGCCTGCGCCGCCGTCTTCGCGCGGCTGGCCCCGGTGAACAGGCCGCCCACCGGCACGCCCGCGCTCTTGAACGGCGCGTGGTCGGAGCGGCCGTCGCCCTCGGTCTCGATCTCGGTCGGGACGCCGAGGCCGCTGAAGTAGTCCTTGAAGGTCTTCTCGACCGCCGGGTCGTCGTCGTAGACGAAGTAGCCCGGGTTCGAGGAGCCGATCATGTCGAAGTTGAGGTAGGCGCTGATCCTCGAACGGTCCCCGGTCGCCAGCCGGTTGACGTAGTAGCGGGAGCCGACCAGGCCGAGTTCCTCCGCGCCCCACCAGGCGAACCGCAGATGCTTGGTGGGCTCGTACTGCGCCCGTGACACGGCGAGGGCGGTCTCCAGGACGGCGGCCGAGCCGGATCCGTTGTCGTTGATGCCGGGCCCGGAGGAGACGCTGTCGAGGTGCGAGCCGGCCATCACGACCTGGCTCGTGTCACCGCCGGGCCAGTCGGCGATCAGGTTGTAGCCGGTGCGTCCGGAGGCGGTGAACTGCTGGAGCGCGGTGGCGAATCCGGCGGCGTCCAGCTTGGCCTTCACGTAGTCGATCGATGCCTTGTAGCCGGTCCGGCCGTGCGCGCGGTTGCCGCCGTTGGCGGTGGCTATGGACTGGAGCTGGGTCAGATGGGCCTTGACGCCCGCCAGGGGCAGGTCGGGCGCCGCCGCCGGTCTCGGGGGAGCGGACGCGGCATCGGCCACGGCGCCGCCGGTCAGGAGCATGACAGTCGCTATGCCGCCTGCTGCCACGGCACGCGCGGAAACGGAGAGCTTCATGTGGGGACTCCGAGTTCCTACGGGCAGCCCGTGGGGTGTCCGCAGGCCGCCCACGCTGAATGGGGTGCCTGGATGGTGAAGCTGGCACTGACTCTCCGTCAAGGGATGTATCCGGCCAGGGCGTTGGGAGGCAGGCGCTGGGAGCCCGGCTGCCATGCCCGGTTTCCGGGGCTCACCGGTCCGGTGTCATTGCACGCAGAACTCGTTCCCCTCCGGGTCCGCCATCAGGGCCCACTCGCCGCCCTGCTCCGCCACGCGCCGCAGCACCCTCGCCCCGAGCCCTTCCAGCCGCGCGACCTCTTCCTCGCGTCGCCCCTCGCCCGGGTGCAGATCGAGATGGAGCCGGTTCTTGACCGTCTTGGTCTCCGGCACCCGCTGGAACAGCAGCCGCCGCCCCAGCCCGGTCCCGCTCTCCTCCTCGAACGGGTCCTCGGGGTGCCGTACGGCGATCAGGTCCCGGAAGGCGTGCCGGCCGTGCGACTCGACGACGAGCTCCTCCGGCACGACACCGGCGCCGAGCAGCTTCCCGATGAGGACGCTGTTGTCCTCGACCTCGTAGTGGAGCGCGGAGGCCCAGAAGTCGGCCTGCGCGTGCGGGTCGTTCGCGTCGATGACGACCTTCCAGTGCACGGGGGCGGGACGTGCCGGTGTCTGTGTCATGTACCAGTTATACGGGCCGGGTGTCGTACGCGGTCCGGGCCGCGGCGATCTCGTCCTGGTGTTCCTCCGTCCAGGTCACCAGGGACTGGATCGTGGTGTGCAGCGTCCTGCCGAGCGAGGTCAGTTCGTACTCGACCCGCGGCGGCACCACCGGGTGCACGGTCCGCTTCACCAGGCCGTCCCGCTCCAGCGAGCGCAGGGTCACTGTCAGCATCCGCTGGCTGACCCCGTCGATCTCCCGGCGCAGCTCGGTGAAGCGCAGCCGCCGGTTCTCCAGCAGTGCGATGACCAGCAGCGACCACTTGTCGGCGATCCGGTCGAGGATCTGCCGGACCTGGCAGTCCTCCCGGGTGTCCCACTGGAAGGGATCGGCGTCGCCGTGGTCCACGGTGCTCTCGCAGTTACTCGGTGACTTCGAAGTGCCTTCTTCCATGTCTCCCGATGCTGCCGCAGGGTGGTCATGGTTACAAGAGGGAACCGACCCTCAGTTGCGTAACCGCATACTGGCGGAGGAGTGTGGACTGATGGGCACCCGTGCCTGGGCGCTGTTGCTCGTTCTGTGCGGAACGATCTTCCTCGAAGGCATCGACGTCGCGATGATGGCGGTGGCGATCCCGGCCATCCGCTCCGACCTGGGGCTGGGCACCGACACCGCGGCGTGGGTGATGAGCGCCTATGTGCTCGGATACGCCGGCTTCACCCTCCTGGGCGGCCGGGCCGCCGACCTGCTCGGCAGGCGCCGGATGTTCCTGCTCTGGCTGACCGTCTTCCTCGCCTTCTCGGGGCTCGGCGGCTTCGCGACCGAGGGCTGGATGCTGGTCGTCGCCCGCTTCGTCACCGGCGTCGCCGCCGCCTTCATGACCCCGGCCGCGCTCTCCCTGATCACCACGTCGTACGAGCAGGGCCCGCAGCGCAACAAGGCCCTGCTGATCTTCGCCGGGACGGGCGCGGCCGGCTTCTCCCTCGGCCTGGTGATCGGCGGTCTGCTCACCGAGTTCGGCTGGCGCTGGGTGTTCTTCGCGCCCGTACTGCTGGCCGCGGCCCTGCTCGTCCCCGCCGTACGGCTGATCCCCCAAAGCGATGCCCCGAGGGCCCGCCGGGGCACCTTCGACCTGCCCGGCGCGGTCACCGCCGCCGGCGCGATGCTGCTGGCCGCCTACACCGTCGTACGCCTGGAACACGGCCTGCGCGACTGGCCGCTCACCGCGGCATCGGGGCTCGCGGCGCTGCTCCTGGCCGGTGCCTTCGTCGCGGCCGAACGCCGCTGCCCGGACCCGCTCGTCCGCCTCGGCATCCTGCGGCAGGGCGCGGTCGTGTGCGCCGATCTGGGGGCGCTGCTCTTCCTCGGCGCCTTCTTCGGCTTCCAGTTCATCGTCACGCTCTACCTGCAGGAACTGCGCGGCTGGTCGTCCCTCCAGACGGCGCTGGCCCTGATCGTCATGGGCATCGACGCCGTCCTCGCCCCGACGCTCACGCCGCGCCTGGTCGCCCGCTGGGGCAACGCCCGCGTGATCGTCGGCGGTTTCGTCCTGGCCGTGGCCGCGTACGCGCTGTTCCTGCCGGTCGGCATGGACTGGTCCTACGCCGCGATGTTCCCGACGCTGTTCCTGGCGGGCCTCGCCTTCGCCCTGGCCTACGGGCCGCTGACCATCGCGGCCACGGACGGGGTCGCCGAGTCCGAGCAGGGGCTGGCCGGCGGGCTGCTGACCACCGCCACGCAGTTCGGCTCGGCGATCGGCATCTCGGCGGTGACCGCGGTCTACGGCCTGGCGTCCACCGGGTCCGGGCCCGAGGCCACGCTCTCGGCGTTCCGGGCGGCGCTGGTCGTGCCGGTCGTCCTGGTGGTGCTCGGCACGCTGATCTCGTCGGTGAGCGCGCGGGCCGCGCGGCGGGCGGTGCGCAGCGCGTCCCAGGTGAGCAGCGTCAACGCCAGCCACACCAGCGCGAACCCGGCCCAGCGCTCCGGCGGCATCTCCTCGTGGAAGTAGAGGATGCCGAGCAGGAACTGGATGACCGGCGTCGAGTACTGCAGCAGGCCGATCGTGGACAGGGGCACGCGGATGGCGGCCGCGCCGAAGCAGACCAGGGGCAGTGCGGTGACGATGCCGGCCGAGGCGAGCAGGGCCGCGTGCCCCGCGCCCTCGGTGGTGAAGGTGGAATCGCCCTGCGCGGTCAGCCACACCAGGAAGCCGAGCGCGGGCAGGAACTGGATCGCGGTCTCGGCGGCCAGCGACTCGATGCCGCCGAGGCCCACCTTCTTCTTCACCAGCCCGTACGTGGCGAAGGAGAAGGCGAGGCAGAGGGAGATCCACGGGGGCTGGCCGTAGCCGATGGTCAGTACGACGACCGCCACGCAGCCGGTCCCGACCGCCGCCCACTGCACCGGCCGCAGCCGCTCCTTCAGCAGCAGCACCCCGATCGCGATGGTGACCAGCGGGTTGATGAAGTACCCGAGCGAGGCCTCGACGACGTGCCCGGAGTTCACGGACCAGATGTACAGGCCCCAGTTGACGGTGATGACCGCCGCGGCGACCGTGATCAGCGCCAGCTTGCGCGGCTGGCGCAGCAGCTCTCCGGCCCAGGCCCAGCGGCGCAGCACGAGCAGGGCGGCGCCCACGAAGACCAGCGACCACACCATCCGGTGGGCCAGGATCTCCACCGCCCCCGCCGGCTTCAGCAGGGGCCAGAACAGGGGGACGAGCCCCCACATCCCGTAGGCCGCGAACCCGTTCAGCAGTCCTATCCGCGCCTCGCCCCTCGGCTTGCCGGTCACGGCCCCCTCCTTCGCACGTGGTGTTCCGCGACCACGAAGGTAACGCCGAGCGCCCCCGGCTGTCATGCCCGTATCGGCATACGGTCATGACATCCGGGGGTGGGACGGCTCAAGGGTCCGCCGGGCGGGAGTTCAGCCCTTGAGCGCGGCGGCGATGGCCTCGGAGAACGGCGTGGTCGGACGGCCGGCCAGGCGGGACAGGTCGCCGGTCGAGACGACCAGCTCACCCTTCTCGATGGAGGCGTCGACCCCGGCCAGGATCTGGGCGAACTGCTCGGGCAGGCCGGCGCCGGCCAGGATGCCGGTGAGCGCCTCGGGCGTGACCGCGTTGTAGGTGATCTCCTTGCCGGTCTGCCGGCTCAGCTCGGCCGCGTACTCGGCGAAGCTCCACGCGGAGTCGCCGCCCAGCTCGTACGTCTTGTTCTCGTGCCCCTCGCCGGTCAGCACGGCAGCGGCGGCAGCGGCGTAGTCGGCGCGGGAGGCGGAGGAGACCCTGCCCTCGCCGGCGGCGGCGACGACCGCGTTGTGCTCCAGCGTCGGGGCGAGGTTCTCGGTGTAGTTCTCGTGGTACCAGCCGTTGCGCAGCAGCGCGTAGGGCACGCCCGAGTCCAGCAGGGCCTCCTCGGTGCCGCGGTGGTCGTCGGCGAGCGCGGCGGTCAGGCTGCCCGGGGCGCTGGTGTAGGCGAGCAGGGCGACCCCGGCCGTCTTGGCGGCGTCGATGACGACCTTGTGCTGCTGCACACGGCCCTTGTCGAACTCGTTGCCCGAGATCAGCAGGACCTTGTCACCCGCGGAGAAGAGGCCGTCGAAGGACGCGGGGGTGTTGTAGTCGGCCAGTGCGATCCTCACCCCGCGGTCCGCGAAGTCGGCGGCCTTCTCGGCGTTGCGGACGACCGCGGTGATCTGCTCGGCGGGAACCTTCTCCAGCAGCCGCTCCACGACGTGACGGCCGAGCTGTCCGGTGGCTCCGGTGACGACGATGCTCATGGTGATGACTCTCCTTGTGGGGTGCGGTGGCACTAACCCTAGGAGAAGCGCTAACTGTTCGAAAGTACCCACTTTGAAGTAAGGTACCGGCATGGCAGTAAGTGATGGCGAGGCCCTGTGCCCGTACCGGCTCGTCCTGGAACACGTCACCAGCCGCTGGGGCGTGCTCGTCCTGATCGAGCTGCTGGACCGCCCGTACCGGTTCAGTGAGCTGCGCCGGGCGATCAGTCAGTACAACGGCCGGGGCGTCAGCGAGAAGATGCTCACGCAGACGCTCCAGACCCTGGAGCGCGACGGCCTCGTCGACCGCGACGCCAAGCCGGTGATCCCGCCCCGCGTCGACTACTCCCTCAGCGACCTGGGCCGCGAGGCCGCCGAGCAGGTCAAGGCCCTCGCACAGTGGACCCACCAGCGCATGGACGACGTGGAGAAGGCCCGCCTGACCTACGACGAGACCCGGGCCGCCGCCTCCTAGCGGTCGTCCCGGGCCCCGGTGCTCCCCGAGCGGCTCAGCCGACGACCGTCCAGGTGTCCCCGCCCGCCAGCAGCGCGCCCAGGTCGCCCTTGCCGTGCTGCTCGATCGCGGTGTCGAGCTGGTCGGCCATCTGCGTGTCGTAGACGGGCCGGTCGACCGAGCGGAGGACACCGATGGGGGTGTGGTGCAGCGTGTCCGGATCGGCGAGTCGGGACAGCGCGAACGCCGTGGTCGGGGACGAGGAGTGCGCGTCGTGGACGAGCACCTGGTCCTCGTTGTCCGGCGTCACCGCGACGACCTTCAGATCCCCGGTCAGCCGGTCCCGGACGACCCCCTTGGCCAGGTCGCCGCCGAAGCGGATCGGCTTCCCGTGCTCCAGCCGGATCACGGCCTCCTCGGCCTGCTGTCTGTCCTTGAGGGCCTCGAACGCGTTGTCGTTGAAGATGTTGCAGTTCTGGTAGATCTCGATCAGGGCCGTGCCCTGGTGGGTGGCGGCCTGGCGCAGCACCTCCGTCAGGTGCTTGCGGTCGGAGTCGACCGTCCGCGCCACGAACGACGCCTCCGCGCCGATCGCCAGCGACACCGGGTTGAAGGGCGCGTCCAGCGAGCCCATCGGCGTCGACTTGGTGATCTTCCCGACCTCGGAGGTCGGCGAGTACTGGCCCTTGGTCAGACCGTAGATCCGGTTGTTGAACAGCAGGATCTTGAGGTTGACGTTACGGCGCAGCGCGTGGATCAGGTGGTTGCCGCCGATGGACAGCGCGTCGCCGTCACCGGTGACGACCCACACCGACAGATCGCGGCGCGAACTCGCCAGACCCGTGGCGATGGCCGGGGCGCGGCCGTGGATGGAGTGCATCCCGTACGTGTTCATGTAGTACGGGAACCGGGAGGAGCAGCCGATGCCCGAGACGAAGACGATGTTCTCCTTCGCCAGGCCCAGCTCGGGCATGAAGCCCTGCACCGCCGCGAGGATGGCGTAGTCGCCGCAGCCGGGGCACCAGCGGACTTCCTGATCGGACTTGAAGTCCTTCATCGACTGCCTGCCCTCGGCCTTGGGGACGAGGGAAAGCGCTTCGACGGTGCCCGTGCCGTGCGTGGACGTCTCAGCCATCGATGGCCTCCTTCAGAGCCGTGGCGAGCTGCTCCGCCTTGAACGGCATGCCGTTGACCTGGTTGTACGACTGCGCGCCGACCAGGTACTTCGCCCGGATGAGCGTGGCGAGCTGCCCGAGGTTCATCTCGGGCACCACCACCTTGTCGTAGCGCTCGAGAACCGCGCCGAGGTTCTTCGGGAAGGGGTTGAGATGGCGCAGATGCGCCTGTGCGACGGACTCCCCGGCTCTGCGCAGCCGCCGCACCGCCGCCGTGATCGGCCCGTACGTCGAACCCCAGCCCAGCACCAGCGTCCGCGCCTCGTGCGGATCGTCCACCTCGAGATCCGGGACGTCGATGCCGTCGATCTTGGCCTGCCGGGTGCGGACCATGAAGTCGTGGTTGGCCGGCGAGTAGGAGATGTTGCCGGTGCCGTCCTCCTTCTCGATGCCGCCGATCCGGTGCTCCAGACCCGGCGTGCCCGGGATCGCCCACGGCCGGGCCAGCGTCTGCGGGTCGCGCTTGTAGGGCCAGAACACCTCGGAGCCGTCCTCCAGGGTGTGGTTCGGGCCCTGCGCGAACTGCACCCGCAGGTCGGGCAGCTCGTCCAGGTCCGGGATCCGCCAGGGCTCGGAGCCGTTGGCCAGATAGCCGTCGGAGAGGAGGAAGACCGGCGTGCGGTACGTCAGCGCGATCCGCGCCGCCTCCAGGGCCGCGTCGAAGCAGTCCCCCGGGGTGCACGGCGCGACGATCGGCACCGGGGCCTCGCCGTTGCGCCCGTACATCGCCTGGAGCAGGTCCGCCTGCTCGGTCTTGGTGGGCAGACCGGTCGACGGCCCGCCGCGCTGGATGTCCACGACCAGCAGCGGCAGCTCCAGCGAGACCGCGAGGCCGATGGTCTCCGACTTCAGTGCCACCCCGGGACCACTCGTCGTGGTCACGGCCAGCGAACCACCGAAGGCCGCGCCCAGCGCGGCCCCGATACCGGCGATCTCGTCCTCGGCCTGGAAGGTCCGCACGCCGAAGTTCTTGTGTTTGGACAGCTCGTGCAGGATGTCCGACGCCGGAGTGATCGGGTACGACCCCAGATACAGCGGCAGATCCGCCTGCCGGCTCGCGGCGACCAGGCCGTACGACAGGGCGAGGTTGCCGGAGATGTTGCGGTAGACGCCCGGCGGGAACGCCGTGGCCGCCGGGGCGACCTCGTAGGAGACGGCGAAGTCCTCGGTGGTCTCGCCGAAGTTCCAGCCCGCCCGGAACGCGGCGATGTTGGCCGCCGCGATATCGGGTTTCTTGGCGAACTTGGACTTGAGGAACTTCTCCGTGCCCTCGGTGGGCCGGTGGTACATCCAGCTCAGCAGGCCCAGCGCGAACATGTTCTTGCTGCGCTCGGCCTCCTTGCGGCTGAGGTCGAACTCCTTCAGCGCCTCCACGGTGAGCGTGGTCAGCGGCACCGGGTGCAGGTGGTAGCCGTCCAGCGACCCGTCCTCCAGGGGACTGGTCTCGTAGCCGACCTTCTGCATGGCCCGTTTGGTGAACTCGTCCGTGTTGACAATCACCTCGGCGCCGCGCGGCAGGTCGCCGATGTTCGCCTTCAGCGCGGCCGGGTTCATCGCCACCAGCACGTTCGGCGCGTCACCGGGCGTGAGGATGTCGTGGTCGGCGAAGTGCAACTGGAAGGACGACACACCCGGCAGGGTCCCGGCGGGCGCCCGGATCTCGGCCGGGAAGTTCGGCAGCGTCGACAGGTCGTTGCCGAACGACGCGGTCTCCGAGGTGAAGCGGTCACCGGTGAGCTGCATACCGTCACCCGAGTCCCCCGCGAACCTGATGATCACCCGGTCGAGACGGCGGACGCCCTTCGCGCCCCCCGCTTTGCGCTGCTCTCCTACGACTGGTCCGTCGGCCTGCTCCGCTGGGCTACTGACCTGGCTGGTCACTGAACTGGACCTCCCTCGAGGCGGCTGTCCCGGACAGGCCTTCCCGCAGGCCTCCCAGGATCAACCCTACGACCGTAAGGGTCGCCTTCTTTGTGTCATTCGCATCTTGGACGCGACTTTGGGGTGATCACACACTCCTGCCACGCATGTCAGGAATTGAGGTACGTGAGCACGGCCAGGACCCTGCGGTGGTCCCCGTCGCTCGGCGACAGCCCCAGCTTCAGGAAGATGTTGCTGACGTGCTTCTCGACCGCTCCGTCGCTGACCACGAGCTGCCGGGCGATCGCCGAGTTCGTCCGCCCCTCGGCCATCAGCCCCAGCACCTCCCGCTCCCGCGGCGTGAGCCCCGCGAGCACGTCCTGCTTACGGCTGCGGCCCAGTAGCTGAGCGACCACCTCCGGGTCGAGGGCTGTACCGCCGTCGGCCACCCGCACCACCGCGTCCACGAACTCACGGACCTCGGCCACCCGGTCCTTCAGCAGATAGCCGACGCCCCGGCTGGAGCCCGCGAGCAGCTCCGTGGCGTAGCGCTCCTCCACGTACTGCGACAGCACCAGCACACCGAGCCCCGGGTGGGCCTTGCGCAACTGCACCGCCGCCCGCACCCCCTCGTCGGTGTGCGTCGGCGGCATCCGCACATCGGCCACCACGACATCCGGCAGCTCGCCCTGCGCGTCCAGCTCGGTGATGGTCTTGATCAGTGCCTCGCCGTCACCCACCCCGGCGACGACCTCGTGCCCGCGGTCGGTCAGCAGCCGGGTCAGGCCCTCCCTGAGCAGCACTGAATCCTCGGCGATGACCACCCGCACCCTGTCCTCCACGATGTTTCGGCCCCCCACAGCCCCGTTGCCGCCCGTCCGCAGCCCACAACGGCTCCGCGCCCACCCGTGCGACGGGTCCAGCATTTCAGGATCGGGGGGCGGATGGGGGGTAGGACCGGCTTCTTGTCCGACCGAATCGGGGAGGGGGGCTCACTTGTGATCCGGGCGGCGGAACGGGCGAAGGCCGCGGCCGGCGGGCGGAGCCCACTGCCACGGCCCCCGACCGGAGGTCACCGCACGTACGCGCCCCGCCACGGCAACTCCGCGGTCACCCGGGTCGGCCCGCCCGCCGGCGAGTCCACCACCAGGATCCCGTCCACCGCGCCGAGCCGTTCCGCCAGCCCCGCGAGGCCGGAGCCCTGGGACACGTCGGCCCCGCCCGCACCGTTGTCCACGACCTGCAGCATCAGCCGGTTCTCCGTCCGCCAGACCTCCACGCCCGCCCAGGTCGCCCGCGCGTGCTTGCTGACGTTCTGCAGCAGCTCCGACACCGTGAAGTACGCGATCCCCTCGATCGCCGGCGCCGGCCGCTCCGCCAGATCGACCTCGACCCGCACCGGCACCGTGCACCGCGAGGCCACCGCCGACAGCGCCGCGTCCAGCCCCCGGTCCGTCAGCACCGCGGGGTGGATCCCCCGGGCCAGGTCCCGCAGCTCCTGCAGCGCCGTCTTCACCTCGCCGTGCGCCTCGTCCACCATCCGCGCGGCCGCCTCCGGATCCTCCTGGAGCTTCTCCTTCGCCAGCCCCAGATCCATGGCCAGTGCCACCAGCCGGGCCTGCGCCCCGTCGTGCAGATCCCGCTCGATGCGCCGCAGGTCGGCCGCCGCCGTGTCGACCACGACCCCCCGGTCCGACTCCAGCTCCACCACCCGCGAGGCCAGCCGCGACGGCCCCAGCAGCCCGTGCACCAGCAGCCGGTCCACCATCGTCAGCGCCCGCAGGATCCAGGGCACGGCGATCGTGAACAGCAGACCCACCAGCGCGGTCATCGTGATCTCGAAGGGGTTGTCGAGGTAGATCCGGTGCGTCTCGTCGCCGTACAACTGCACCCCGTCCTGGCCGGCGTACACCGGGAACACCCAGAACCACAGCGGGTACGTCAGCAGTCCCCAGCCCAGCACCCACACGTTCACGGCGACGGCGAACGAGAACACCGCCCAGGGGAGCTGCAGCAGCGCGTACAGCAGGGCCCGCCACGAGGCGCCGCTCTTGAGGACGGCACCCATCCACGCCATGGCGCCCGGCTTCTTCATCCGCAGCGGCTCCGGCTCGGCCACCTCCAGGTCCAGCAGCGCCCGCGCCCGGAACCGCTCCACCGCCCCGAAGCCGCGGCACCCGGCGAGCGCCGCCGCCAGCACCGGCACACCGAGGAACGTCACCAGCAGCCCCGCCCCCAGCGACACCATCGTGACCGCGTAGACGAACAGCAGGATGCTGATCGGCAGGCTGAGCAGCACATGGCCGAGTTCGCGCCAGGTGCGGCCCTCGACCGGCGCCCGCAGCGCGACGGGCAGCCGGTGCCTCCGTCGTTCGGTGCTCCGGGGGTACCCGGGCCCGTCGTCGAGCCCGTATCCCTGTCCGTACTCCGTGGCCATCGGCGTCGTCCTTCTCCTCGTCCTGCGGCTGTGCTCCCGATACCTCCACCCTGCTCCGCCGCAGGTCGGCGGACCATGGAGTCCGTCGGCGTCTTGGACGGGGGGTTTTCCCTACCTCCGGCCCAGCGGTTTCCCGGACCAGGGGCTTCCGGCCTAGTGGCTTCCGGCCTGGCGGCTGTCGGTGCCCGCGTCGGAGGCGTCCGTGCGGTCGCGCCACGGCAGTTCAGCCGTGACCGTCGTCGGGCCGCCCTCGGGCGACTCCAGGACGAACAGGCCGTCCACCGCGCCCAGCCGGTCGGCCAGGCCCTTCATCCCCGTACCGCCCTCGAGACTCGCGCCCCCGCGGCCGTCGTCCCACACCTGTATGAGCAGCCGGTCGGCCGACCGCCAGACATCCACCGACGCCGACCTCGCGCGGCTGTGCTTGCTGACGTTCTGCAGCAGCTCCGAGACGGTGAAGTAGGCGATGCCCTCGATGGCCGCGGCCGGCCGCGCGGGCAGGTCGGCCGTCACCTTCACCGGGACCGTGCAGCGCGAGGCGACCGACGACAGGGCCGCGTCCAGGCCGCGGTCGGTCAGCACCGCCGGATGGATGCCGCGGGCCAGGTCCCGCAGCTCCTGGAGCGCCAGCTTCACCTCGCCGTGCGCCTCCTCGACCATCGCCGCCGCCGCGTCGGGGTCCTCCAGCACCTTCTCCTTGGCCAGGCCGAGACCCATGGCCAGTGCCACCAGCCGGGCCTGGGCCCCGTCGTGCAGATCCCGCTCGATGCGCCGCAGGTCGGCCGCGGCCGTGTCGACCACGACCCCCCGGTCCGACTCCAGCTCGGCGATGCGCCGCTCCAGCTCGTCCGAGGGCGACAGCAGCCCGCGCACCATGGCCCGGTCGGCGTTGGCCAGCCCCCGCGCGATGAACGGCAGCACCGGCCACAGCACGAACAGCGAGGTCAGCATGATGGTGAAGGTGAGGACGCCCCACGGCAGCCGTATGAACTCGTACAGCACCGCACGCCAGCCCACCGGGTCCTTCAGCGACATCCACACCTGCGCGAGGAAGCCGCCCGAGCCGCGCAGCGGCAGCCGGCTCGGCTCGTCCACCCGCACCCCGAGCAGCGCCCTGGCCCTCGCCCGCTCCAGCTTGCCCAATTGCCGTGCGCCCATGAGTCCGGCCGCGAGCAGCGGGAACCCGATCACCGTGACGGTCAGCCAGAAGCTGGTGAACAGCACTGTCATGACGTAGGTGAATCCGAGCAGGGAGAGAGGAAGGTTCGCCAGGAGGTGCGCGATCTCCTTCCAGGTGTGCCGGTCGTAGGCGAACCGGGGCGGTGGCGGGCGGTCGTCCTGCCCGGCCGTCGTCGCGGCCGCCTTCGCACCGGTGGACGGGAAGCGTTCGGTCATACGCGTCAGCGTGCCCGGCCGCGGGCAGCCGCGCCATGAGGTGGACCGCCAGGATCGACTGAGGAAAACCCCACCCCCGCATGCCAGGGCATGACGGGCTGCTTACCCTGCCTTTATCAGGGCCTAGACTCCCGTGCGTACAGATCGTCGAACAGCGGCGTCCGGGTGAACCGGGGGATCGTCGCGGGACCAGGTCCGAGTTTCAAGGGAGCGAGGGACGGACGTGCCGGAACCGACCGTCGTCACCACGACCGTCGTCGCGGCGGACTACTTCCAGTCCTATTCGGTCGTCGGACTGCTCGCCGTCGTCGGCGTGCTGTTCGTCGCCGTCGCCTTCGGGGCCGGCCGCCTGCTGCGGCCCGTGGTCCCCACGCCCGAGAAGCTCCTGACGTACGAATGCGGCGTCGACCCCGTCGGCGAGGGCTGGGCCCATACCCAGGTCCGCTACTACGTCTACGCCTTCCTCTACGTGATCTTCGCCGTCGACTCGATCTTCCTGTTCCCCTGGGCGACCGTCTTCGCCGCCCCCGGCTACGGCGCGGCGACCCTGGTGGAGATGTTCATCTTCCTCGGCTTCCTGGCCGTGGGCCTGCTCTACGCATACAAGAAGGGCGTCCTGGCATGGACGTGACCCCCGACGTGACCCCCGCCGGCCCTGAACCCGTGCTGCTTCCGGAACCGAAGCGGCTCGGCGCCCACGCGCGCCGCGCACCCCAGCCGATGAAGGTGATCCTCAACTGGGGCCGCCGCTACTCGCTCTGGGTCTTCAACTTCGGCCTCGCCTGCTGCGCGATCGAGTTCATCGCCGCGTCGATGGCCCGCCACGACTTCATCCGGCTCGGCGTCATCCCGTTCGCACCGGGCCCGCGCCAGGCCGACCTGATGGTGGTGTCCGGCACGGTCACGGACAAGATGGCGCCGGCCGTGAAGCGCCTCTACGAGCAGATGCCGGAGCCCAAGTACGTCATCTCCTTCGGCGCGTGCAGCAACTGCGGCGGACCGTACTGGGACTCGTACTCCGTCACCAAGGGCGTCGACCAGATCATCCCCGTCGACGTCTACGTCCCCGGCTGCCCGCCCCGTCCCGAGGCGCTGCTCCAGGGCATCCTCAAGCTCCAGGAGAAGATCGCCCGCGAGTCGCTGGGGGAGCGGTACGGCACGGGACACCCCTCGGCGGCGGCGCTGCAGAGCGGCTTGGTGAAGCCACCGTCCTCGGACTCGGCCCCGTCCGACTCCGCGCCCGGGGAGGGACGATGACCACGGTCGGCTGGCTGCCCGCCGCCACCGAGGAACTCTTCGGCCCGGACACCACGGCCGAGGAGTCGTACGAGGTCCTGACGGTCGACGTCCCGCCGGAGACCTGGATCTCCGCCCTGGAGACCGCCCGCGACCGGCTCGGCTGCACCTACTTCGACTGGCTGAGCGCGGTCGACGAGCCGGGCACGGGCTTCCGCGTCACGGCCCACATCGCGGCCCTGTCTCCCCTCCGCCGCCTCCTGCTGCGTACGACGATCCCGCACGAGACCCCCGCCCTGCCCTCCGCGGTCGGTGTCTACGCGGGCGCCGCCTGGCACGAACGCGAGACGCACGAGATGTTCGGCATCGCCTTCGAAGGCCACCCGGCACTCGACCACCTGCTCCTGCCCGACAGCTTCGAAGGCCACCCCCTGCGCAAGGACTTCGTCCTGGCCGCCCGCGTCGCCAAGGCCTGGCCCGGCGCGAAGGAACCCGGAGAGTCGGAACACGGCGGCCCCAAACGCCGCCAGATGCTCCCACCCGGCGTCCCCGACCCCAACGAATGGGGCCCCCTGAAGGGCCAACTCCCCCCGGCCCCCGCCCGCCCTGCCCGCGGCGCGGCCCGCACAGCAGCCGACCGGCCCGTACGGCGGGTACGCACAGCGGGGGAGGGCTCGGCGAGCCAGGCGGCCACCGACGAGACGGCCACTCCGGCTGCGGCTGCGCCGCGCCGTGCGCGTTCGGCGGCGGAGGGCTCGGCCAGCCAGGCCGGTGCCGGTGCCGGTGCCCCGGACACTCCGGCCTCGACTGCGCCGCGCCGTGAACGTACTGCGGGGGAGGGTTCGGCGAGTCAGTCCCCGCCCGGGGAGCCGCCTGCTTCGGCTCCGACGGGTCCGCGCCGCAACCGCACGGCGGCGGAGGGCTCGGCGAGCCAGGCCGCCACCGACGAGGCGGCCACTCCGGCTCCGGCTGCTCCGCGCCGCGCGCGTACGGCGGCGGAGGGCTCGGCCAGTCAGACGGCTGCCGACGAGGGGGCCACTCCGGCTCCGGCTGCTCCGCGCCGCGCGCGTGCGGCGGCGGAAGGCTCGGCCAGCCAGACCGCTGCCGACGAGGGGGCCACTCCGGCTCCGGCTGCGCCGCGCCGCGCGCGTGCGGCGGCGGAAGGCTCGGCCAGCCAGACCGCCGCCGACGAGGGGGCCACTCCCGCCCCAACTGCCCCGCGCCGTGCGCGCTCGGCGGTGGAGGGGTCGGCGAGCCAGACCACGCCCGAGGACAGGTCCCCCTCGTCCCCGGCCGCCCCGCGCCGTACCCGCACCGCCGCGGACGGCTCGGCGAGCCAGACGCCCAGCGGCTCGGAATCCCCTGCCACTGGTCCTGAGTCCCGGACGCCGGGATCCGAGTCCCCGGCGACCGAACCCGAAGCAGCGGCGCCCGGCACCGAGGCGCCGGCCACGGGGCAGTCGGAGTCTCCCGCCGCCGAGGACGAATCCCCGACCCCGTCGGTGGGACCGCGCCGCGCGCGCAGTGCGTCGGAGGGCAGCTCGAGCCAACGCGCCGCGTCCGACCGAGGCGACAGCCAGCCGGACAGGTCTGCCCGCACTCCGCGCAGCTCGGACGCCCCCTGGCACCACGCCCGCCCGGCCTTCGACGAACCGGAACCCGAACCGTCGCCCGAGACCGCGCAGTCGCCGACCCCCGAGCCCTCGGGCGACTCGGAGACCCCCGAGCCCCCAGAGAGCACAGAGAGCACAGAGAGCACAGAGAGCACAGAGAGCACAGAGCCCACGGACAACCCCGAAGACCCCACAGGAGGCACGCGGTGAACGACGCGCTCGACGTCACCCTGCGACTCCTGGTCGTCTTCGTCGTCTTCCTCACCTTCCCCCTGATCATCGGCCAGACCGAACACAAGGTCATGGCCCACATGCAGGGCCGCCTCGGCCCCATGTACGCCGGCGGCTTCCACGGCTGGGCCCAGCTGATCGCCGACGGCGTGAAGTTCGCGCAGAAGGAGGACGTCGTCCCCGCGGGCGCGGACCGCCGTATCTTCCAACTGGCCCCCGCCGTAGCCCTGCTGCCGTACCTCCTCGTCCTGCTCGCCATCCCCATCGGCCCGGACGAGGGAGCCGTCGGCCAGGTCATCGACGCGGGCGTCTTCTTCGTCCTGGCCGTCATGGGCGTCGGCGTCCTCGGCTCACTCATGGCCGGCTGGGCGTCCGCCAACAAGTTCTCCCTCCTCGGCGGCCTCCGCACCGCCGCCCAGCTCCTCGCCTACGAACTGCCGATGCTCCTGACCGCCGCCTCGGTCGCGATGGCGGCCGGCACGGTCTCGCTCCCCGGCATCCTCGACGCCTTCGAGTGGTGGTGGCTGCCCTGGCAGATCGTCGGCGCGATCGTCTTCTTCGTGGCCGGCCTCGCCGAACTCCAGCGCCCGCCCTTCGACATGCCCGTCGCCGACTCGGAGATCATCTTCGGCGCGTACACCGAGTACACCGGCCTCCGCTTCGCCCTCTTCCTCCTCGCCGAGTACGCGGGAATCGTCGTCCTGTGCGGTCTGACCACCGTCCTCTTCCTGGGCGGCTGGCACGGCCCCTGGGGCGCCGACGGCCTCGGCTGGGTCTGGACCCTGCTGAAGACCGCCGTCCTCGCCTTCCTCGTGATCTGGCTGCGCGTCACCTACCCGCGCCTGCGCGAGGACCAACTCCAGAAGCTCGCCTGGACCCTCCTCGTCCCCCTGTCCCTCGCCCAGATCGCCCTCACCGGCGTCGTCAAGGTGGTGATCCAGTAACCATGGCCCCCATCCCCGGCTCCGGCCTGGCCAAGGGCCTGGCCGTCACCCTCCGCACGATGACGAAGAAGTCCGTCACCGCGCAGTACCCGGACGCCCAGCCCGACCTCCCGCCCCGCACCCGCGGTGTGATCGGCCTGTTCGAGGAGAACTGCACGGTCTGCATGCTGTGCGCCCGCGAGTGCCCGGACTGGTGCATCTACATCGACTCCCACAAGGAGACGGTCCCGGCGGCGACCCCCGGCGGCCGCGAACGCAGCCGCAACGTCCTCGACCGCTTCGCCATCGACTTCGCCCTGTGCATGTACTGCGGTATCTGCATCGAGGTCTGTCCTTTCGATGCCCTGTTCTGGTCCCCGGAGTTCGAGTACGCCGAGACCGACATCCACGACCTCACCCACGAACGCGACAAGCTCCGCGAGTGGATGTGGACCGTCCCGGCCCCGCCGGCCCTCGACCCCGCAGCGGAGGAGCCGAAGGAAGTCGCCACCGCCCGCAAGACCGCCGAGAAACTCGCGGCCCAGCAGCAGCCCGCGCCCACCGAGTCCGCCGCCGACGAGCAGGTCCGGGCGGCGGAAGCCCCCACCCGCCCGGCAGGCGACTCCCGGCAGCAGACCGACCAGCCGAGGCAGCGGCCCGCGGACCGGCAGGAGGGACAGGAATGACCCTGGCCGCAGCCGCCACGACGGCGGCACAAGCCACCACCACGGCAGCGCACGCCACCACCACGGCCGCCGAAAGCCACGGCTTCCTCTCCCCGACCGGCGTCGAGATCGCCTTCCTCCTCGTCGGCCTGGTCACCTTCGGCGCCGCGCTCGTCACCGTCACCACCCGCCAGCTCGTGCACGCCGCCCTGTGGCTGGTGGTGACCCTCGGCGGCCTGGCCGTCGAGTACCTCCTGCTCACCGCCGAGTTCATCGCCTGGGTGCAGGTCCTCATCTACGTGGGTTCCGTCGTCGTCCTCCTCCTGTTCGGACTGATGCTCACCAAGGCCCCGATCGGCCGCTCCCCGGACGCCGACTCCGGCAACCGCTGGGCCGCCCTCACCGTGGCCCTCGCCGCGGCCGCCGCCCTGGTCTGGGTCGTCGTCGACGCCTTCCGCACGACCTGGATCGACCTGGACGGCCCCGCCGCCGGTTCCACCGAGGCCACCGGCGCGAGCCTTTTCCAGAACTGGGTGCTCCCCTTCGAGGCCCTCTCCGTCCTCCTCCTCGCCGCCCTGGTCGGCGCGATCGTCCTGTCCCGCAAGGCGAAGGCAGACGCGGCGACCGCGCCCGAGAGCGCCCCGGCCGATGGCACCCCGGCCGGCCGGAGCGAGAAGGAAGGCACCCGCTGATGCACCTCGCCTATCCCGCCGTCCTCTCCGCCCTCCTCTTCTGCACAGGCCTCTACGGCGTCCTCGCCCGCCGCAACGCGATCCTGGTCCTGATGTCGGTCGAGCTGATGCTCAACGCCGTCAACCTCAACCTGGTCGCCTTCGACGTCTGGCTCAGCAAGACCGCCGAGGAGACCCTGCACTCCGGCCAGGCCCTGACCCTGTTCACCATCGCCATCGCCGCCGCCGAGATCGGCATCGGCCTGGCGATCGTCCTCGCCGTCCACCGCAACCGTGGCACCGCGGACATCGACAGGCTCCGCGACACCGCCGAAGGGCACGACGGCCCTGACCACGACGCCCTCACGGCCGAGCAGTCCGACGAGGCCCAGAAGGCTGAGGCCACCGCGTGACCACGACCACCCTCGCCGCCCTCGTCCCCCTCCTTCCGTTCCTCGGCGCCGCCGCCGGCCTGCTCCTGGGCCGCACGGCACCCGGCTTCGTCTGCCCGCTCGCCGTCCTGCCGACCCTCGCCTCCCTGGTGCTCGCCGCGCTGGTCGCCGTACGCCAGGGCGGTAATACGGCCGTCAACGCGGCCACGGAACTCACCCCGACCGGCTCGGTCCCGATCGAACTCGCCCTGCACATCGACGGCTTCGCCGCCCTCGTCGCCATCGTGGTCGGCCTCGTCGCCACCTGCGTGCAGATCTACTCGACGGGCTATCTGCGCGACGACCCGCGCTACCCCTCGTACGCCGCTCTCGTCTCCCTGTTCACCTCCGCGATGTTCCTGGTCGTCTACTCCGGCGACCTGATCGTGCTGCTGGTCGGCTGGGAAGTCATGGGCATCTGCTCCTACTTCCTGGTCGGCCACTACTGGGAGACCCCGGAGGCCCGCGCCGCCTCCCTCAAGGCCTTCCTGGTCACCAAGCTCGGCGACGTCCCCTTCCTCATCGGCCTGTTCGCCCTCGCCACCGACGCCGGCTCCTTCCGCATCACGAAGGTCCTCGGCGCCGTCGCGAGCGGTGCGCTCGACCACCCGACGCTGATCGCCCTGCTCCTCCTCGCGGGTGTGGCGGGCAAGTCGGCGCAGTTCCCGCTGCACACCTGGCTCCCCGACGCGATGGCGGGCCCGACCCCCGTCTCCGCGCTGATCCACGCCGCGACGATGGTCGCCGCCGGTGTCTACTTCATCGCCCGTCTCCTCCCGGTCTTCGAGGCCTCCCAGGCCGCGATGGTCGTCCTCGCCGTCATGGCCGCCGTGACGATGGCCGGCTCGGCGCTCGCCGCGCTCGCCCAGGACGACATCAAGCGCGTCCTCGCCTACTCGACGATCGGCCAGCTCGGCTACATGACCGGTGCCCTCGCCGTCGGCGACCGCGGTGCCGCCGTCTTCCACCTCCTGTCCCACGGCGCCTTCAAGGCGCTGCTGTTCCTCGCGGCCGGCGTGATCATCCACGCCGCCGGCACCAACTCGCTCGCTGCCATGTCCCGCATGCGGAACCTGCGCGACCGCGTCCCCGACGCCTTCTGGACGATGACCGTGGCGCTGCTCGCGCTCGCCGCGATCCCGCCCTTCAGCGGCTTCTTCTCCAAGGAGGCCGTCCTCGGCGTCGCCGAGCACGTCGTCACCGGACACACCGAGCACGCCCCCGCCGCCGCGGGCTGGATCGTCCTCGTCGCCGGCCTGCTCACGGCCGTGCTCACCGCCGCCTACGCGACGCGCCTGTGGCTGCTCGCCTTCCGGGGCCGGGGCACCGAAGCCCCCGACCACGGCAAGGAGCCGCTGACGATGACCGTCGTGCTGTGGGTGCTGGCCGTCCCCTCTCTGGCCCTCGGCGGATTCGCGTTCCGCCTGCTGCCCGACTGGTTCGACGGCCGTGACCTCGGCCCGACCCTCACCACCTCCGTGCTCGGCACCGGCGTGGCCCTGGTCGGCGGCATCGTCACCTACGGCGCCTGGCGGCACACCACCGCGCTCGCGGCCCGCGTCCCGCTCGGCGCGGTCGCCGCCCACCCCGAGGGCGACGCCGCCCAGGTCGAGGCGGAAGCCATCGCCAGCCACGAGCCGGCCTACGGCGACATCGCCTACGCGCCCGACCCCGCCGACCCGGGACGGCTCCTGCTCGGCCCCCTGCACCGGCACGCGGCCGCCGGCTTCCACCTGGACGCCGTGTACACGGCCCTCTTCGTCCGCCCGGTCCAGGCCGGAGCGAGCCTCGTCCGGTTCCTCGACCGCGAGGTCGTCGAGACCTATGTACGCGGTGCGGGTGCGCTGCCCCGCTGGCTCGGCGCCGCCGTACGACGCGCCCAGACCGGCAACGTCCAGACCTATGTGAGCGCGCTGCTCGCCGGCACCGTCGTCCTCGCGGTCGCCGCCGTCCTCGTCGCCACGGGAGCGTGAGCAGGCGTGATCGATATCAACGAGTCCGTGATGCAGGTCCTTCTGGCGTTCATCGTCGTCGGCCCGCTCCTCGGTGCCGCCGCGGCTCTCCTGCCGGCTCCGCCCGGGCTGAAGGGGAAGTCACCCGAGCAGGCGGTGCTCCGGCACGGCGTCACCGTCACCGGCGCGGTCCTCATCGCGGCGATCGTCCTCGCGCTCGGCTTCGACCACGACCAGCCGTCGAAGATGCAGGCCAGCACGGACATCAGCTGGATCCCCGCACTCGACGTACGCATCCACCTCGGCATCGACGGCATCTCCCTCCCCCTTCTGGTCCTGACCGCGCTGCTGACCTTCCTCTGCGCGCTCTACTCGTACTTCAAGATGCCCGAAGGCCCGACCCCGAAGGCCTTCGTCGCCCTGCTGCTCGTCCTCGAGTCCGGCACCCTCGCGACCTTCGCCGTCCTCGACCTGCTGCTGTTCTTCCTCGCCTTCGAGATGGTCCTCATCCCGATGTACTTCCTCATCGCCCGCTGGGGCGGTGAGGGCCGGGGCCAGGCCGCCTGGCGGTTCATCCTCTACACGCTGCTCGGCTCCGTGGTCATGCTGCTCGGCCTGCTCCTGATCGGGCTCAAGGCGGGCACGTTCGACATGATGGCACTCGCCACTGACAACGGCCGGTCGCTGACCACATCCGTGCAGGTCATCGCCGTTTTGTCGATCGGGATCGGCCTCGCGGTCAAGACGCCGATGTGGCCGCTGCACAGCTGGCTGCCCGACGCCCACACCGCCGCGCCGACCGTCGGCTCGGTCCTGCTGGCCGGTGTCCTGCTGAAGATGGGTACGTACGGATTCGTCCGGATCCTGCTGCCCATCGCGCCCGACGGCTTCCGCATCTTCGCGCCCTACCTCGCGGCGCTCGCCGTCGTCGGGATCATCTACGGATCCCTGGCCTGCCTGGCCCTCGCCAAGCAGGGCGCGAAGGGCGATCTCAAGCGCCTCATCGCCTATTCGTCCGTCGGTCACATGGGCTTCGTCCTGCTCGGCATCGCCACCATGACCCCGACCGGCGTGAACGGCGCCCTCTTCGCCAACATCGCCCACGGCCTCATCACCGGCCTGCTCTTCTTCCTGGTCGGTGCACTGAAGGACCGCACCGGCACCACCGACCTCGACACCCTCGCCGAGGAGACCGGAGCCGCGCTCTACGGCAAGGCCCCGCGCCTCGGCGGCCTGCTCGCCTTCGCCGCGGTCGCCTCGCTCGGCCTCCCGGGCCTGGCCGGCTTCTGGGGCGAGATGCTGGCCCTGTTCGGCGCCTTCCAGCCCGCCGCAGGCCTCAGCCGACCCGCCTTCCTGACCTTCATGGCGATCGGCGCGTTCGGCACCCTGCTGACGGCCGCGTACCTGCTGATCGTGGTCCGCCGCGTCTGCATGGGCGCCCTGCCCCAGGACGCCCCGAAGCTGACCGACGTGCGCTCGTACGAGTTCGCGGCCTGGACCCCGCTCGTCGCCCTCACCGTCCTCGCGGGCCTGTGGCCCAAGGCACTCCTCGGCCTGAGCGACCCGGCCGTCCAGCAGCTCCTCGCAGGAGGCAACCGATGAGCTCCCCGGCCCAGCCCCTGGCCGCGTCGCTGGTCCAGTCCGTCGACTGGCTCGCGATCGCGCCGCCCACCATCGCGGCGGTCGTCGGACTCGTCGTCCTGGTCGCCGACCTGTTCGTCGCCGAGCACCGGAAGACGCTGCTCGGCTGGACATCGGTGGCGGGCCTGGCCGCCGCCACGCTGATGCTGCTGCCCCTCCTGGACGGCGACCGCAGCACCTTCTGCCTGACCGGCGACGCCACCGTCTGCAGCTACACGGCGGACCGCTTCACCCTGGTCATCCAGTTCCTGGTCCTCGGCGGGGCCCTCCTCACCGCCCTTCTGTCGGTCACCGCCCTGAAGGACGGCCGCAAGGAGCTCCCCGAAGGGGAGTACTGGTTCCTGCTGCTGTCCTCCGCGGCCGGCGCCGCCCTCCTGCCCGCCTCCCGCGACCTCGCGACCCTGATCGTCGCCCTGGAGGTCGCCTCCCTGCCCGCCTTCGCTCTGGTCGGCCTGAAGTACGGCGACCGGAAGTCCTCCGAAGCGGCCCTGAAGTTCTTCCTGTCCTCGGTCACCGCGACCGCGGTCAGCCTCATGGGCATCAGCTTCGTGTACGCCTCCACGGGCACCCTCTACCTCACCCAGGTCGCCGACCGCATCCAGAACGTCGACGGACAGCTCCATACGCTCGCCCAGACCGGCGTCGTCCTCACCCTCGTCGGCTTCGCCTTCAAGACGGCCGCCGTGCCCTTCCACTTCTGGGTGCCCGACACCTACGTGGGGGCGCCCCTGCCGATCGCCGCCTACCTGTCGGTCATCGGCAAGGCGGTCGGCTTCAGCGGCCTGATCCTCGTCACGGTCGTGGCCCTCCCGTCGTACGCCGATCTCTGGGGCCCGGCCCTGGCGGTCCTGGCCGCGCTCACCATGACCGTGGGCAACGTCGGAGCCCTGCGCCAGCAGGCCACGCGCGCGTACAGCGCGGTCCGCCTGCTCGCCTGGTCGTCCGTCGGGCAGGCCGGCTACCTGCTCGTACCGATCGCCGCCGCCGCGTACTCCGGAGACGCCGAGAAGTCGGTCGGCTCCACCGTCGCCTACGCCCTGATGTACGGCGCCGTGAACCTCGGCGCCTTCGCCGTGGCCGCGCTCGTCGGCCGGACGAGGCCCCTCAACCGCGTCGCCGACTACCGCGGCCTGTACGCGTCGAGCCCCCTGTCCGCCCTGCTCCTCGCGTTCTTCCTGCTCTGCCTCGCCGGACTGCCGCCGGGCATCATCGGCCTCTTCGCCAAGGTCACCGTCTTCGCGGCGGCCGTCGACGCGGGTCTCGGCTGGCTGGCCGTGATCATGGCCGTCAACGTCGTCATCGCGCTGTTCTACTACCTCCAGTGGACGACCCTGCTCTTCCGCGCCCCCGAGGGCGAGCCCGAGAAGCACCGCGTCCCCGCCCCGCTCACCGCCGCGATCGCCCTGACCGGTGTCCTCGGCATCGTCCTGTCCGGGGCACCCCAGCTCGTCCTGCGCTTCACCGACACCGCCCTCTTCTGAACGACAGCCGCTTTCGCCACGCGCGCGTGGGGCACCCGCCTCCCCATGCGCGCGTGCCGTTTCCCGGCGCCTTTCACCCGGACGGCCCACACCCGCCGCGGCACGCACAAGGGAACTAGTGCCCTCCGCCTGGCGTTGACCAGTACGGGAGGGTCCACTGGACGTGAAACCACGGCACCAGTGGCACCGCAGATCACCGAGCAAGGGTCCCCCTGCCGCACCACTTGGAGGGCGTACCGTGCACCGCCGGCACAACGGGCTCAGGACCGCAGTCCTCCTCGGGGGACTGTCAGCCCTCATCATCGTCATCGGCAGCTTTTTCGGCCGCATGGGGCTCGTCATCGCCGTCCTGGTAGCGCTGGCCACCAACGCGTACGCCTACTGGAACAGCGACAAGCTGGCACTGCGCGCGATGCGTGCCCGCCCGGTGAGCGAGTTCGAGGCCCCGGGGCTCTACCGCATGGTCCGCGAGCTCTCCACTCAGGCCCGCCAGCCCATGCCGCGTCTGTACATCTCCCCGACGGAGGCGCCCAACGCCTTCGCCACGGGCCGCAACCCGCGCAACGCCGCCGTGTGCTGCACCGAAGGAATCCTGCGCCTCCTGGACGAGCGCGAGCTGCGCGGCGTCATCGGCCACGAGCTCAGCCATGTCTACAACCGCGACATCCTCATCTCGTCGGTCGCCGGTGCCCTCGCCTCCGTGATCATGTTCCTGGTCAACTTCGCCTGGCTGATCCCGATCGGGCGCTCGGACGACGATGACGGCCCCGGCCTGCTCGGCATGCTGCTGATCATGATCCTGGGCCCGCTCGCCGCCTCGCTCATCCAACTGGCCATCAGCCGCTCCCGGGAGTACCAGGCGGACGCCTCCGGCTCCCAGCTCACCGGCGACCCGCTCGCCCTGGCCAGCGCCCTGCGCAAGCTCGAACTCGGCACGAAGCAGCTCCCGCTGCCCCCCGAGCCGCGTATCGAGACCGCCAGTCACATGATGATCGCGAACCCGTTTCGCCCCGGCCAGGGCCTCTCGAAGATGTTCTCCACGCATCCGCCGATGGCGGAACGCATCGCTCGGCTAGAGAAGATGGCAGGTGGGAACCAATGAGGACCATTCTCAACGTCATATGGCTCGTCCTGAGCGGCTTCTGGCTGTTCCTCGCTTATATGCTCGCGGGCCTGCTCCTCTGTATCACCATCATCGGGATCCCGTTCGGCATCGCGGCCTTCCGTATCGGCGTCTACGCCCTGTGGCCCTTCGGGTACACGACGGTGGAGCGCCATGACGCGGGCGCGCCGTCCTGCGTGGGCAACGTGCTGTGGCTGGTGCTCGCGGGCTGGTGGCTGACCCTCGGCCACATCGCCACCGGCATCGCCCTGTGCGTCACGATCATCGGCATCCCGCTCGGCATCGCCAACTTCAAGCTCATCCCGGTCTCACTGCTCCCGCTCGGCCGCGACATCGTCCGTACGGACGAGCCCTTCACGGCTCGCTGACGGCGGGGCGACGCAACCCGGTTTCCACAGGCCAGGGGTTATCCACAGGCCCGCCCGGCTGTCAGCGGCGGCCTGCATGATGAACCCATGACCGCGATCGAGCAGTTGCCGACCCGAGTGACGGCCAAGAGAGCCTGAAGAGCAACAGCCGCGAAGCGTCTGCCCCAACCGCCCCGCAGCCCTACGCGCCATCGCCGCACAGGAGGCCGTCTTCCCGACCACGAACGACCAGCCCGCGAGATACCCCCAGAACTCCCCGAGCCGCTCACGCCCGTAGACGTACGTGCTGCCCGAGGCGGGATACAGGGCGGCGAGGCGAGCCGACGACGTCGCGTTGAAGTAAGCGACCACGGCGGCGACGGCGAGCCCGAGGAGCAGCCCGGACCCGGCCGCGTGCGCCGCCGGCGCGAGGGCGGCGAAGATCCCGGCTCCGATCATCGAGCCGAGTCCGATGACGACGGCGTCCCCCACGCCGAGGGTACGGCGCAGTCCGGAACCGGAGGCTGTCATGCGTCGCACCCTGCTGATCAGTGCAACCGGCGGGCGCCATCAGGGCGTCCTCTCCACCAAGACGGCGTGAAAGCGCGCGGCAAGGACGACGCGCGCGGTACGCCCGACGTACGACGCACGGGCACGGCCTGCCGGGAGCAAGATCACATGGCCGGGACAGTGCGGGCACAGCGTGAAAGGGCAGGTTCACGGCATGACCATTATCAGCTGGATCATCCTGGGACTGTTGGCCGGAGCCATCGCGAAGTTCCTGCTGCCGGGGCGCGACCCGGGCGGCCTCATCGGCACGACCCTGATCGGCATCGCGGGCGCGTTCATCGGCGGCTGGATATCGGCCCGCTGGATGGACCACCCGATCACCAAGGACTTCTACGACGGCACGACCTGGGCCGCGGCGATCGGCGGATCGTTCGTCCTCCTGGTCGCCTACCGCCTCCTGTTCGGCAACTCGCGCAACTGAGCGCGCACACCGACCGCAGCCGGCAGGCGAGAAGGG
>NZ_JBHUQX010000056.1:0-30834 GCF_042674225.1 Streptomyces sp. NPDC056948 | reverse complement strand
CCCGAGGGTGTCCGGCCCTTCGGCTTGGGGTGGCTCGGCCCGGCCTCCGCGTCCGAGGCCGGCGCGTCCCTCAGTCGGCCTCCGCGTGGGGCGGGCGGGGGCCGCCCAGTTCTACCGCCGTGCAGCGCCAGCGGAGGTCCTGGCCGAGCTCCAGGCGGAAGGCCATGGCGCGGAGCCGGTCGCCGGCGCCGATGCGGGCGAAGGCCTCGATGGCGCCGGCGCGGGGTTCGTACCAGCCGATGTCCCGGACGACGGGGCGGGCGCCGCGGGTGCGCAGGGGGCCGCGTTCGGCGAGCCAGGCCAGTTCGTCGTAGGCGCGGCCCCGGGTGTGGCGGAGCATCGAGTGGACGGGGCGGCGGCCGCTGAGGACGGCGAGCAGGAGGTCGGCGAAGAGGTCGGTGGGCAGGAGCGGCTGCGGGATCGGTCGGCGGGGGCTTTGGGCCGGGACGCGGGGCGTGGTGTCCGCGGGGGTGCCGGGCGTCGGTCGTGCCGCTGTGCGGGTGCCGGAGAGGGGCGCTGTGCGAGCGCCGGAGGGGGTCGGTGGGCGGGTGTCCGCCGGGCGGGTGCGAGAGGTCTCGGCGCGGCCGGCGGCCGGGGGACGGTCTCCGGCGGCCGTGGTGCGGGCGGGGCCTCCGCCGGGGGTGCGCGGAGGGGCTGCGGCGCCGGGGGTGCGTGTGGTGGTGCCTCCAGGGGTGCGTGACGCGGTGCCGCCAGGGGTGCGTGAGGTGGTGCCTCCAGGGGTGCGTGAGGTGGTGCCGCCGGGGCGGCGGGTGTCGCGGCGGGCCGGGGGGCGGCTCGCCGGGCGGTGCTGTGCCCTGGTCATGACCTTGTTCATGGGGGTCCCCGTTTCGTGGGCCGGTGGATACCGGTGAGTAACTTCGGGTTGGTGATCTTGTACGGGGTGGACGGGGGCAGGAGCAAGGGAGCGGGCCTCGGGCCGCGGGCGCCGGAAGGTTCACCTATCCGGGTGATCCGAGGGCTGAGGAGCCCGTCGGTGCCGGGGTGTGCCGGGTGAATTCCGGGCCCGGGGTGGACGCGTCCGGCGTCACGGGCCGGAACTCGATAGGGGACCCCCGCACGTATCCTGGAGGCCCTCCGGGGCCCTCCTGGGCTCCTGAGCCCTCCGACCATGAACCGACCACGAAAGCGGCCAGCCATGCGTGTCTACGTGCCCCTGACCCTCCCCGGCCTCGCCGAGGCGTACAAAACGGGTGAGCTGGGAGCCGGGCCGTTCGTGGCGTACGCCGTGACGCCCGCGCTGCGGGAGTGGTACGTCTCCGACGACATCGAGGAACTGGAGTACGCGGCGCTGAACCGGGCCGCGCTGGCCTCCTTGCGGCTGCTGGCGATCGAGCCGGGGGTGCCGCGGCGCCGGGTCGTGGTGGCCGTGGACGTGCCCGACCGGGCCGCGAGCGCCGATCCCGACCGGGGGCTCGATCAGGCTGGGCTGGGAGAGGTACGGGTCTCGGGTGCCGTGGCGCTGGCCAGGGCGGCGGCGGTGCATGTCGACGCGGATGACGCGGAGGCGGATGTGACGGCGGCTGCCGCGGCGCTGGGGGCGGCGGATGCCGGGGACGACGACGCGCAGTTCGTCGTGGACGGCGCGGAGGATCACGAGCTGCTGTGGTTCGCCACGCAGGAGATCCCGAACCTGGTGGGGCAGGGGGACTGAGCGGCCCGGGCGCCGGGGGCGCGTTGGGGCGCTGTTCTCTTGATTGTCAGTGGGGCCGGGTACGTTTTTGGGCATGGGGATGAAGACGGGCGCGCACATTGTCTGGGACTGGAACGGGACGCTGTTCCATGACATCGACGCGATCATCGGGGCGACGAACGCGGCGTTCGCCGAGCTGGGGCTGGAGTCGCTGACGCTGGAGAAGTACCGGGAGCTGTACTGCGTGCCGGTGCCGAAGTTCTACGAGCGGCTGATGGGGCGGCTGCCGACCGAGGCCGAGTGGGAGGCCATGGATGACATCTTCCACCGGTACTACGCCGAGCACCGGGGGACGTGCGGGCTGACGGTGGGGGCCGTGGAGCTGCTGTCGGGGTGGCGGTCGGCGGGGCGCAGCCAGTCGATTCTGAGCATGTATGTGCACGAGGAGCTTGTGCCGTTGGTGCGGGGGTTCGGGATCGAGCCGCACTTCATACGGGTGGACGGGCGGACCGGGCCCTCGGGGGGCAGCAAGGCCGAGCACATGGTGCGGCATCTCGCGTCACTGACGGGGGTGGAGCCGGGGCGGACCGTGGTGATCGGGGACGCGGCGGATGACGCGGTGGCCGCGCTGCATGTGGGCGCTCGGGCTGTGCTGTATACCGGCGGGTCGCACAGCCGGGTGAGTCTTGAGCAGGTTGGCGTGCCCGTGGTGGACACGCTGGAGGATGCCGTCGCGGAGGCCGAGCGGCTCGCGGCCTGACTGGAAGCCGTCGGCCGCAAAAGTGCGCAGTCAAGGAGACCGCACTGTGCAGAACGTCAAACTTCCAGGCCTGGTTTTGTACACATACGGCTCATGACGGGGCCCCTGTAAGGAGCGATAGCCTTGGTGGCGTGATCAGCGCGATAGTTCGCGGGGACGTCGTCGTCCCTGCCCTGCGCCCGGAGAGCACGGACCACATCCGTGACCGGGCGGCGGTCGCTGGTCTTCGCGGGCGGTACGGGGCATCGATGACTCCCGGGACGCCGAGCACCACCGGGCCCGAGGCATCGCAGAGAGCAGCGTCACACCCGTGGGGCAGCTCAAAATTGGCTCAGACACCCCCGCTCCTCTCGCCTGGCGGCATAGCGTCGGAACAGACCGGATACCCCGTGTCACGGCGTGACGTGGTCAGCGCAGAGACCGTACTTCCTTCTACGTCACGCAACGGCGCGCGACAGGAGCCAGAGGACAATGCAGACCAAGCTGGACGAAGCCAAGGCCGAGTTGCTCGAGAGGGCCGCCCGGGTTGCTGAGAACAGCCCGGTCGGGGGGCACCTACCGACCGGGTCGACGGGCGAGGAGACCCCAGACGCCCAGGAAGCCCCGGACCGCGAGTCCCTGATCTCGTTCCTCCAGCGTTACTACCTGCACACGGCCCCGGAGGACCTCGCCGACCGCGACCCGGTCGATGTCTTCGGAGCCGCCGTATCCCACTACCGGCTGGCCGAGAACCGCCCCCAGGGCACGGCCAACGTGCGGGTCCACACTCCCACCGTGGAGGAGAACGGGTGGACGTGCAGCCACTCCGTCGTCGAGGTCGTCACCGACGACATGCCCTTCCTCGTCGACTCCGTCACCAATGAGCTGACGCGGCAGGGGCGCGGGATCCACGTCGTCATCCACCCGCAGTTCGTGGTGCGGCGCGATGTGACCGGCAAGCTCATCGAGGTGCTGCCCACGCCCGCGACCGGCGCCGGCGACCTCCCGCACGACGCGCACGTGGAGTCCTGGATCCACGTGGAGACCGACCGCGAGACGGACCGGGCCGATCTGAAGCAGATCGCCGCCGACCTGCTGCGCGTGCTGTCCGACGCCCGTGAGGCCGTCGAGGACTGGAACAAGATGCGGGAGGCGGCGATCCGGCTGGCGGAGGGGCTGCCGGACGAGTCCATCCCCGGCGATCTGCCCGGACCGCAGGTCGAGGAGGCCCGCGAGCTGCTGCGCTGGCTGGCCGACGACCACTTCACGTTCCTCGGCTACCGCGAGTACCAGCTGCGCGACGACGACTCCCTGGCCGCCGTCCCCGGCACCGGGCTCGGCATACTGCGCGCGGACCCGCACCACGCCGCCGAGGAGAGCCACCCGGTCAGCCCGTCGTTCGAGCGGCTGCCCGCCGACGCCCGGGCCAAGGCGCGCGAGCACAAGCTGCTCGTCCTGACCAAGGCGAACAGCCGGGCGACCGTGCACCGGCCTTCGTACCTGGACTACATCGGGGTGAAGAAGTTCGACGCCGACGGCAATGTCGTCGGCGAGCGGCGCTTCCTCGGGCTGTTCTCCTCCGCCGCCTACACCGAGTCCGTGCGCCGCGTCCCCGTGATCCGGCGCAAGGTCGAGGACGTCCTGGAGCGCGCCGGGTTCTCGCCCAACAGCCACGACGGACGCGACCTGCTCCAGATCCTGGAGACGTACCCGCGCGACGAGCTCTTCCAGACCCCCGTCGACGAGCTGCGGTCCATCGTCACCTCCGTCCTCTACCTCCAGGAGCGCAGGCGGCTGAGGCTCTACCTGCGCCAGGACGAGTACGGGCGCTACTACTCCGCCCTCGTCTACCTCCCACGCGACCGCTACACCACGGCCGTGCGCCTCAGGATCATCGAGATCCTGAAGGAGGAACTGGGCGGCATCAGCGTCGACTTCACCGCCTGGAACACCGAGTCGATCCTCTCCCGGCTGCACTTCGTGGTCCGGGTCCCGCAGGGCACCGAGCTGCCGGAGCTGTCCGACTCCGACAAGGACCGCATCGAGGCCCGGCTGGTGGAGGCCGCCCGCTCCTGGGAGGACGCCTTCGCCGAGGCGCTCAACGCCGAGCTCGGCGAGGAGCGCGCGGCCGAACTGATGCGCCGGTACGCGCACGCCTTCCCCGAGGGCTACAAGGCTGACCACAACCCGCGCGCCGCGGTCGCCGACCTCGTCCACCTCGAAGCGCTGAACGCCGAGGAGGGCAAGGACTTCGCGCTCAGCCTGTACGAGCCGGTGGGCGCCGCCCCCGATGAGCGCCGCTTCAAGATCTACCGCACGGGCGACGCCATCTCCCTCTCGGCCGTGCTGCCGGTCCTCAACCGGCTGGGCGTCGAGGTCGTGGACGAGCGGCCGTACGACCTGCGCTGCCCGGACCGCAGCGTGGCCTGGATCTACGACTTCGGCATGCGCGTGCCGCGCTCGCAGAACGGCAGCGGGGACTACCTCGGCGACGACGCCCGCGAGCGCTTCCAGGACGCCTTCGCCGCCACCTGGACCGGCAAGGCGGAGAACGACGGCTTCAACTCCCTCGTGCTGAGCGCCGGCCTCACCTGGCGCCAGGCGATGGTGCTGCGGGCGTACGCGAAGTACCTGCGCCAGGCGGCTTCGACGTTCAGCCAGGACTACATGGAGGACACCCTCCGCAACAACGTCCACACCACCCGGCTGCTCGTCTCCCTGTTCGAGGCGCGGATGTCGCCGGACCGGCAGCGCGCGGGGCACGAGATCGTGGACGCGCTGCTGGAGGAGGTCGACGCGGCCCTCGACCAGGTGGCCTCGCTCGACGAGGACCGGATCCTCAGGTCGTTCCTCACGGTCATCAAGGCGACGCTGCGGACGAACTTCTTCCAGGAGGCGGCGGGCGGCAAGCCGCACGACTACGTCTCCATGAAGTTCGACCCGCAGGCCATCCCCGACCTCCCGGCGCCGCGTCCGGCGTTCGAGATCTGGGTGTACTCGCCGCGGGTCGAGGGCGTGCACCTCAGGTTCGGCAAGGTCGCGCGCGGTGGTCTGCGCTGGTCCGACCGGCGTGAGGACTTCCGCACCGAGATCCTCGGCCTGGTCAAGGCGCAGATGGTGAAGAACACCGTCATCGTGCCCGTCGGCGCCAAGGGCGGCTTCGTCGCCAAGCAGCTTCCCGACCCGAGCGTCGACCGGGACGCGTGGCTGGCCGAGGGCGTCGCGAGCTACAAGACGTTCATCTCCGCGCTGCTCGACATCACCGACAACATGGTGGCCGGCGAGACCGTGCCCCCGGCGGACGTCGTCCGGCACGACGAGGAGGACACCTACCTCGTCGTCGCCGCCGACAAGGGCACGGCGACCTTCTCCGACATCGCCAACGGGGTCGCCGAGAACTACAACTTCTGGCTCGGCGACGCCTTCGCCTCCGGCGGCTCCGCCGGCTACGACCACAAGGGCATGGGCATCACCGCCCGCGGCGCCTGGGAGTCCGTCAAGCGGCACTTCCGGGAGCTGGGCGTGGACACCCAGACCGAGGACTTCACGGTCGTCGGCATCGGCGACATGTCCGGTGACGTGTTCGGCAACGGCATGCTGCTCTCCGAGCACATCCGGCTGGTGGCCGCCTTCGACCACCGGCACATCTTCATCGACCCGAACCCGGACGCCGCCACCTCCTACGCAGAGCGCCGCCGTCTGTTCGAGCTGCCCCGCTCGAGCTGGGAGGACTACAACAAGGAGCTGCTGTCGGCCGGCGGCGGCATCTTCCCGCGTACGGCCAAGGCGATCCCGGTCAACGCGCACATCCGCGAGGCCCTCGGCATCGAGGCCAAGGTCACCAAGCTGACCCCGGCCGACCTGATGAAGGCGATCTTCCAGGCGCGGGTGGACCTGCTGTGGAACGGCGGCATCGGCACGTACGTCAAGTCCTCGGCCGAGTCGAACGCGGACGTCGGTGACAAGGCCAACGACGCCATCCGCGTCGACGGCAAGGACCTGCGCGTCAAGGTCGTCGGCGAGGGCGGCAACCTGGGCCTGACCCAGCTCGGCCGGATCGAGTTCGCGCTGCACGGCGGCCGGATCAACACCGACGCCATCGACAACAGCGCGGGCGTGGACACCTCCGACCACGAGGTGAACATCAAGATCCTGCTCAACGGCCTGGTCGCGGACGGCGACATGACCGTCAAGCAGCGCAACAAGCTGCTCGCCGAGATGACCGACGAGGTCGGCCGCCTGGTGCTGCGCAACAACTACGCGCAGAACACGGCGATCGCCAACGCCCTCGCCCAGTCCGGCTCCATGCTCCACGCCCAGCAGCGCTTCATGAAGCACCTGGTCAGGGAGGGCCACCTCAACCGGGCGCTGGAGTTCCTGCCCGCCGACCGGCAGATCCGCGAGCGGCTCGCCCAGGGGCAGGGCCTGACCGGTCCGGAGACGGCCGTACTCATGGCGTACACGAAGATCACGGTCGCCGAGGAGCTGCTGCACACCTCGCTGCCGGACGACCCGTACCTGAGCACCCTGCTGCACGCGTACTTCCCGACCGAGCTGCGCGAGCAGTTCCCGGAGCACCTCGTCAGCCACCCGCTGCGCCGCGAGATCACCACGACCGTCCTGGTCAACGACACGGTCAACACGGGCGGTACGACGTATCTGCACCGTCTGCGGGAGGAGACCGGGGCGTCGCTGGAGGAGATCGTGCGGGCGCAGACCGCGGCCCGGGCGATCTTCCGCCAGTCCCCGGTGTGGGACGGGGTCGAGGCGCTCGACAACAGGGTCGAGGCCGACGTCCAGACCCGCATCCGCCTGCACTCGCGCCGTCTGGTGGAGCGGGGCACGCGCTGGCTGCTCAACAACCGGCCGCAGCCGCTGGACCTCGCCGAGACGGTCGACTTCTTCGCCGACCGGGTCGAGCAGGTCTGGGGGCAGCTGCCGAATCTGCTGCGCGGCGCCGACCTGGAGTGGTACCAGAAGATCTTCGACGAGCTGACGGGCGTCGGCGTCCCGGACGAACTCGCCACCCGGGTGGCCGGTTTCTCCTCGGCCTTCCCGACGATCGACATCGTCTCGGTCGCGGACCGCATGGACCGGGAGCCGCTGGACGTCGCCGAGGTCTACTACGACCTCGCCGACCGGCTGCGCATCACCCAGCTCATGGACCGCATC
Organism: Streptomyces sp. NPDC056948; assembly: GCF_042674225.1. NCBI lineage: Bacteria > Bacillati > Actinomycetota > Actinomycetes > Kitasatosporales > Streptomycetaceae > Streptomyces > Streptomyces sp. NPDC056948. Next base: position 23,272 of record NZ_JBHUQX010000056.1, on the reverse strand, counting down.
TCCGAGCTGCCCCGTGCCGACCGCTGGCAGTCCATGGCCCGCGCGGCGATCCGCGAGGACCTGTACGCGGCGCACGCGGCGCTGACCGCCGACGTCCTGGCAGTGGGCAACGGCACCTCGACGCCCGAGCAGCGCTACAAGGCGTGGGAGCAGAAGAACGCGGCGATCCTCGGCCGGGCCCGCACCACGCTGGAGGAGATCCAGGGCTCCGACGCGTTCGACCTCGCCAACCTGTCGGTGGCGATGCGCACGATGAGGACGCTGCTGCGGACGCATTCGTAGGGCGTAGGGCCTCTTGGGCGCCCCGGGCCGCTGTCGGCTCGGGGCGCCTTCTTCTTGGCGAGCCTTAGGGCGGTTCAAGTGGAGGACTTACCGTTTCCGGCTAAGGCTTGTGCCGTGACGGTGAACCTCTCCGCGGAGCGAATGGCCGCTCCCGCCCTGCCGGTCAGACGCCTCGTTCTCGAAGTGCTGAACTTCGCGCTGGTCGGCGGGAGCGGTGTCGCGGTGAACTTCCTGGTGTTCAACGTGCTCCTGCACGGGCTGCACTGGGCCGCCATGGTCGCGACCGTGCTGGCCAGCCTGATCGCCATGGGCGGCAACTACCTCGGATTCCGGTACGTCACGTACCGCGACAGGGCGTCCCGTACGCGGCGCCAGATCGCGCTGTTCTTCGGCTTCAGCGGAATCGGCGTCGCCCTGGAGAGCGGGCTGTTCTACGCCGGATACCACGGCCTCGGCCTGGCCGGTCCCCTCGAGTCGAACGCGGTCAAGGCGGCCTCCATCGTTCTGGCCTCCGCCTTCCGCTTCCTCGTCTACCGCACCTGGGTGTTCCCGCACGATGCGCGCCGCGCTTAGACCGGCCCTCGCCGCGCAGGCCGCCGCCGCGGTGGTCGTCGGGCTGCTGCTCCTCGTGATCGTCCGGCTGCCCTGGGCCGGGGATCTCGGTGTGCACGCGGCGACCGTCCAGCGCCTGCGGCACAACCTCCTCGACCCCGGCAATCCGCTCGTCGACGCGGACACGCCGAGTCCGTACTACTCGCCCTGGATGCTGGTGCTCGGCTGCGTCGCACGGGTGGGCGATCTGTCGGTCTTCTGGGTGCTGCGGATCGGGGCGCTGGTCGGGCTCGGGCTGCTGGTGACAGGGGTGTGGCGGTATGTGCGGACGCTGAGCGCCCGTCGTGCCGCGCCCGCCCTGGCCGTGCTGAGCCTGCTGTTCCTGTGGGGCACGGTGCTCTTCAACTGGAGCGGCTTCTACGGTCTCAACTCGCTCGCGCTGACGGTGTCGTATCCGAGTGCCTTCGCGCTGGGGCTGGCGTTTCACCTCTGGGCCTGGCTGGGGCGGGCCGTGCGGGAGGACGGGGGGTGGGGGGTGTGGCTCGGGCTGGGGGTGCTGTGGGCGGTGATCCTGCTGTGCCATCAGTTCTCGGGGGTGGTGGCCTCGCTGGGGGCGGTCGCGACGGTGGTCGCCGCGCGGCCGGGGCGGGCGGTGTGGGGGCGGCTGGCGTGTGGGGTGGTGCTGGGGCTCGTGGTGCTGCTGGTGTGGCCGTACTACGACTTCTTCGCGCTGGTCGGGGCGTGGGGCGGGCTGGAGTCGGTGCATCGGCCTCTGTACGAGGACCTGGTCGGGCGGTACTGGCTGGTGCTGCTCGGGGTGGTGGCCCTGGGGGTGCGGTGGTGGCGGGATCGGTGGGATCCGCTGGTGCTGTTCTTCGTGCTGGGGTTCGTCGTGGTGGCGGTGGGTGGGGTGAGCGGGCAGTACGCGTGGGGGAGGGCGTTGCCGGCGGTGTTGATTCCGGCGCAGGTCGCGGCCGCGGTGGAGGTGGGGGAGGCCGGGCGGCGCGCCGTGCGGGTGGGGTGGGCGTGTGTGCTGGGGGTGGCGCTGGCTGTGGGGGCGTGGACGCAGGTGGGGACGGTGGGGTACGTGGTGAAGCCGGGGGAGCTGCCGGCGGCTGTCGCGGAGAAGTACCGGGAGCCGTGGGTGGGGTACCAGTGGATGACGCGGTGGGTGGAGTACGGGGATGTGGTGATGGCTCGGGAGGGGCGGCCGAGTGCGCAGATCCCGGCGTACGGGGCGTACACCGTGGCGCCTGGGTATCCCGACTTCTTCCTGCCGGATGAGGGGCGGCGGGAGGAGGCGGTGCGGAGGTATTTCGGGGGTGGGGTGTCGGAGGGGGAGCGGGGGGCGATTCTGCGGGAGTACGGGGTGCGGTGGGTGATGACTACGGGGGCGGATCGGTCTGGGGTGGGGTTGCGGGAGGTGGGGCGGGGGCCTGGGGGGCAGGTGTTGTACGAGGTGGTGCGGTGACGTTGCGCGGGCTGTTCTCACTCGTATTGAGGTGCCCGGGGCGATGGTGCTGGGGGCGGGTGGGTCCGCAGCCCGGCGGTGCGGGGTGCCGCTGCGCCCACCCGTGCCGCCCTTAGCGGCACGATTGCCCGCAGCTCAGCGGGAACGGGCGGCTCGCGGCTCAGCTGGATGCCTACTTCAGTGCGCTTGCCAGCAAGCGTGCTGCTCTTTTCACTCTGGGGCGGGCCAGGCGGCGGACTGTGGGGCGGATCAGTTTTGCTGTGGCTCCGATGGGTTCCCAGCGGGCCTGGAGGCGGCCGGGGGCGTGGCCTTCGGGTTCCAGGGTCAGATGGTGGTGGGGGACCTGCGTGGTGAAGGCCGGGAAGGTCAGGGGGGCCAGGAGGAGGCCGGTGTGGGAGACGCCCTGGTGCTGCAGGCGGAGCAAGGGGTGGCGGACTCCGGAGAAGCCGTAGAAGGGAAGCAGGGCCGCTCCGAGGTCGAGGTGGGCGTGGCCCTCGAAGACACCGGGGCTGACGGGGGAGAGGCGGAAGTGGACGTGCACACGGTGGCCGCCGGGGGCGATGAGGAGCGTGGCGCGCCGGGGGCCGACGGGGAGGCGCAGGGCCGGGTCGTAGGTGCGGATCGCGAGGTCGACGGAGGCGCCCGGGCCTCGGGTGATCTCCGTGATCTCGTGGCGGAACTGGGCGCTCGGGAAGGGGCGGGTCTCCAGATCCAGGTCTGAGATGTCCAGTTCGCGGCGGGACCATTCGGAGGCCGGGATCCGGTCGCCCCAGTAGGTGCGGCCCTCCCCGTCCGTCGTGATCTGCCGAGGCCCCACGCCGTGGCCCAGGCCTCGGGCCGCCAGCCGGGCCTCCGGCAGGCGCCGGTCGCGGATGAGCTGGAGGACGACGCGTTCGGCGCGCGGGAGGCGGGCGAACGCGCCGGGGGAGAGCGTGTCGAGGTACGGGGTGACCAGGTCCGCGAAGGAGGACAGCCACGCCTCGTCCCGGTAGGGCAGGTCACCGGCGTACATCCGGAAGTCGTGCTTGAGGAACTTGTGGTCCTTGTCCTCGCGCAGCGACTCCTGCCCGTTCTCGGCCAGGAACGCGTCGATGAGGTGCTGGACGTGGATACGGTCGCGGACGTTGGCGAGCTTGTGCCGCTGGTTCGATATCGAGGCCGTCTCGGAGGCGGCGTAGGGGGCCACGTACCAGCGGTAGACCGGTCTCGGGACGATCGTGAAGCTCTTGGCCAGGCAGTACGCCTGGGCCGAGAAGAGCTGGTCCTCGTAGTGGATGCCCTCGGGGAAGCGCAGGCCGTGCCGGTCGAGGAAGGCGCGGGCGTACATCTTGCTCGTCGACAGGTGCTCGAAGAGCAGGCGCGGGTCGGCCTCGATGCCGTCCAGGGTGCGGCGCTCGGCGACCAGGTGCGGCATCCAGGTCGAGCGGCGGCCGTTGTCCACCCGGACCCGCTGCACCGCCCCCATCGCGAAGTCGATCTCGCGTTCGCGGTGCGCGGCGAGCAGCAGTGCGACGGCGTCGTCGGGGAGTTCGTCGTCGCTGTCGAGGAACATCACATACGGCGCCCGGGCGATGTCCAGGGCGCGGTTGCGCGGGACGCCGCAGCCGCCGCTGTTCTGCTCCAGGCGGAGGTGGCGGACGCGGGGGTCCTGGGCCGCGAGACGCCGTGCCACCTCCGGGGTTCCGTCCGTGGAGTGGTCGTCGCTGATGATGATCTCGAGGTTCGCGTGGGTCTGCCGGCGGACCGAGTCGACCGCGCGCGTGAGGCGTTCGGCGTCGTTGTAGACGATGACCGTCACGGTGACGTCGGGGGTGCTCATGCGGTCGCCTCCTGCGGGGTCGGGGCCGGGGTGCGTTCCTCGATCGGCAGCACCGGCGGCAGGGAGCGTTCGTCCTGGCCGAGGAAGACCCGGCGGACGACGCGCTCGGCGGCGCGCCCGTCGTCGTACTCGCAGAACCGGCGCCGGAAGGCGGCCCGGGTCTTCGCAGCGCCCTCGTCGCGCCAGGCCTCGGTGGTGAGGATCTCCGTCAGTTCCTGCTGGGTGCGGGCGACCGGACCCGGGGCCTGGTCCATCAGGTCGAAGTAGACGCCGCGGGTGGTGCGGTACGTCTCCCAGTCGTCGGCGTGGATCACGATCGGCCGGTCGAGGTTGGCGTAGTCGAACATGATCGAGGAGTAGTCCGTGACCAGGGCGTCCGCTGCCAGGCACAGATCCTCGACCGGGTCGTAGGAGGAGACGTCGATGATCCGGCCCGTGCGGCGCAGGTTGGTGAGCGGGGAGGCCGCGCCGCCGTAGAAGTAGTGGCCGCGCACGAGCAGGACCGTGTCCTCGCCGAGGCGGTCGGCGAGGGCGGCGAGGTCCAGGCGCGGGGTCCAGCCGGCCTCGTAGTCGCGGTGGGTCGGCGCGTAGAGGACGGCCCGGCGGCCCGGGTCGATGCCGAGGCGGTCGCGGACGGCGCGGACGTCGTCGGCCGTGGCCGTGTAGTAGACGTCGTTGCGCGGATAGCCGTGGTCGAGGGAGATGTAGTGCGAGGGGTACGCGCGCTCCCACATGCGGGTGGTGTGGCTGTTGGCGGAGACGCTGTAGTCCCACTTGTCGATGCGCTCCAGCAGCGCCTTGAAGTCCAGGCCCTGCGCGGCGGCCGGGTACGCCATCTGGTCCAGGCCCATGCGCTTCAGCGGCGTGCCGTGGTGGGTCTGGACGTGGATCGCGTCGGGGCGTTTGACCACCGAGTTGGGGAAGTTGACGTTGTTGACGAGGTACTTGGCGGTCGCCAGCACCTCCCAGTAGCGGCGGCTGCCGGGCACGACATGGTCGGTGCCGGGCGGGAGGAGGGCCTCGTTCTCCTGGGTGACCACCCACACCGGGTGGATCTGCGGGGCGAGTTCGGAGAGCTCGGCGGCGATCGCGGCGGGGTTGCAGGCGACGCCGCGGTTCCAGTACGCGGCGAACACCGCGAGGTGGGGGTTCACCGGGCGGGCGAGTGCCCTGCGGTACTGGTGGTCGCGGAGCTTGGCGCCGACCTGGCGCTTGCGGCTCCGTACGGCCGACTTGGCGGTGCGGCGGGTGCGGTTGACGGCCTGGAAGGCCCGGTACCTGGCGTAGGCGCCCTCTTCGAGCAGGGAGCGGCGGACGCCTTCGAGACCGGCGGGACGGCTGTAGCCCTCGGGGCGGCGGCGCAGGGCGGCCAGGGACGCCCGGCGGAAGAACTCCCGCGCGACCTCCTCCTCCATGCCGCCGCGCGCGAAGAGTCGCAGGCAGTCGCGGACCATGACGTCGTAGAGGACGGCGTGGGCGGCGGGGCGGCCCCGGGTGAGGTCGAGGAGGGACTCGTAGCGCTCGACGAGGCCGTAGCGCTGTTCGGGGGTGACCGGCGGCAGGCTCGCGGGGCGCAGGGTGCGGTCCTCGTAGGCGACGTGCGGCAGGCAGGCGACACGGTTGGCGAGCAGCAGGGCGGCCAGGGCGGCGTGCGGCTCGTCGTCGGTGGTGAGCTGCTGCTCGTGCGCCCGCCAGAAGTCCGCGCGCAGGACGCGGGTGCCGAGCAGCGGGGTGAGGCGCAACAGGGGCGCGCAGACGTCGAGGGCGACGTCGGCGCGGCCGGCCCGGGCCAGCAGGGAGCCGTTCGGGGAGGGCATGCCGGAGGTGTGCCAGGTGCTGCGGACGTGGTCGAGCAGCAGAACGTCCACCTCGGCGGGCAGCTCGGCCACCCGTTCGGCGACCGTGCGCGGGGCGCCGGCGGGCAGGCCGTCCTTGGCGTGGACGAAGTGCAGCCAGCGGCCCGAGGCCCGTGCCGCGCCCGCCGCCCGGGCCGCGGCGTCGCCCATGCCGTCCGGCACCGGCAGCACCTGGACGTCCGGGGTGTGCCGCTCGGCCGTCTCCCGGGCCCAGTCGCCGACCGCGGCCACGATCACCTCGGCGTCCGGGAGGGGATGCGCGGCGAGCGAGTCGAGGAGTTCCGTCAGATGGTCCTGAACGTTCGCCCCGTGGACGATGAGGCTGAGCTCGGCCATCGCGGGGACTCCTTCTCACTGATGCGTCGTATTCGGTCATGGTTTCATCAATAGGACAAAACGGCCGACCGGAGTACGCCTCACGAGCGAACAGGAACCTTCGGCTTGGGCTTCGCGGACTTGTCCCCGGTGAACGCCTCGTACTCCTTGAGGACGTCCTCCGTCGGCCCGTCCATGAGCAGTTCGCCGCGCTCCAGCCACAGCACCCGGTCGCAGGTGTCGCGGATCGACTTGTTGTTGTGGCTGACCAGGAACACCGTGCCCGCGTGCTTGCGCAGTTCGCGGATGCGCTGCTCGGAGCGCTTCTGGAAGGAGCGGTCGCCGGTGGCCAGCGCCTCGTCGATCAGCAGCACGTCGTGGTCCTTGGCGGCGGCGATGGAGAACCGCAGCCGCGCGGCCATCCCGGAGGAGTACGTCCGCATCGGCAGCGTGATGAAGTCGCCCTTCTCGTTGATGCCGGAGAAGTCGACGATCTCCTCGTAGCGCTCCCTGATCTGCTCGCGGGACATGCCCATGGCCAGGCCGCCGAGGTGCACGTTGCGCTCGCCGGTCAGGTCGTTCATCAGGGCCGCGTTGACGCCGAGCAGGGAGGGCTGGCCGTGGGTGTAGATGCGGCCGTTCTCCACGGGGAGGAGTCCGGCGACGGCCTTCAGCAGGGTCGACTTGCCGGAGCCGTTGGTACCGATCAGGCCGATCGCCTCGCCCTTGTACGCGACGAAGGACACGTTCCGCACGGCGTGCACCCGGCGCACGCCGGCCGCCTTCTCGGTCTTCTTGCGGCGCACGATGCGGTTGAGGGCGGCGGTCGCGGAACCGCGTCCGCCGCCGGTGCCGTTGACGCGGTAGACGATGTCGACGCCGTCGGCGACGACGGTGGGGACCTTGTCGTTGGTGTTGTCAGCCACGGCCGTACGTCTCCTCAGCCTTCCAGAAGTAGATGAAGCCGCCGACACCGGCGACCAGGGCCCATCCGGCGGCGAGCGCCCACACATGGGCCGGGAGCTGGCTCGCGTGGAAGCTGTCGATCAGGGCGAAGCGCATCAGGTCGATGTAGATCGCGGCCGGGTTGGTCTCCAGCAGGACCGTCACCACGCGCGGCAGGCTGTCCTTGTCGGCCAGCTTGTCGATGCTCCACATGACACCCGAGACATACATCCAGGTGCGCAGCACGAACGGCATGAGCTGGGCGATGTCCGGGGTCTTGGCACCCATCCGGGCCATGACCATGGAGACGCCGGCGTTGAACGTGAACTGCAGGAACAGCGCCGGCAGCGCCAGCAGCCAGGACACGCCGACCGGCACCCCGAAGCAGAGCAGGATGACGACCAGGGCGCCCATCGAGAACAGCAGTTGCTGGAGCTGCTGGAGGCAGAACGACAGGGGCAGGGCGGCGCGCGGGAAGTGCAGGGCGCGGACGAGGCCCAGGTTGCCGGAGATGGCGCGGGTGCCCGCCATGATCGAGCTCTGTGTGAACGTCCAGATGAACACGCCCGTGACCAGGAACGGGATGTAGTCCGGCACGCCGTGCTTGGTGCCGAGCAGGACGCCGAAGATGAAGTAGTAGACCGCCGCGTTCAGCAGCGGGGTCATCACCTGCCAGACCTGGCCCAGCTTCGCCTGGCTGTACTGGGCGGTGAGCTTGGCGGTGGCGAACGCGGTGATGAAGTGGCGGCGGGCCCACAGCCGGCGGACGTACGCGGGCAGGGAGGGCCGGGCGCCGCTGACCGAGAGGCCGTGGCGGGCGGCGAGGGCCGCGAGGTCGTCGTCGGCGGGGACCGGGGCCGGGGTCGGTGGCTGGGGCGGTGTGTCGAGGACCTGGCTCACATCCGCTGCTTTCGTTCGGGGGGAGGGGTGTGGGACCTGGGGTCGTGAGGAGCGGGAAAGTGGGTTTTTACCAGACTCTTCACGAATTCTTACGTCGGGACGGGACCGTATCGTCGCAACGCGAGCGTAGGCCTTTCGAACGTCGGAACGCAACCGTTTCGTCGTGACGCCCCTATGCTGTCGGCATGACGACGAACGCGAACGCCGACGAGCCGCCGCAGCCGCGTCCGCGCCGCCGGGCGCCCGCGGGGGCGGCCGTACTGCGGGAGGACGTGACGGACGCGATCCGGGCGGCCGTGTTCGAGGAGCTCGCGGCCGTCGGCTACGCGCGGATGTCCATCGAGGGCATCGCGCGCCGGGCGGGCGTCGGGAAGACGGCGGTGTACCGCCGCTGGCGCTCGAAGCTGCACCTCGTGCTCGACATCGTCTCGGCGCTCGCCGTGCAGGGCCTGCCCGCGCCGGACACCGGCTCCCTGGAGGGCGACCTGCGGCTGCTGTACGAGGTGACGTCCCGCGCCCTGCGCCACCCTGTCGCCTCGCAGATCATCCCCGACCTCCAGGCCGAGGCGGCCCGCAACGCCGAGATCGCCGAGGCCCTCCAGAAGGCCCTGCGCGAGGGCCAGGACGGCGTCGCGACCGGCATCGTCACGGCAGCGGAACGCCGCGGCGAGCTCCGCGAGGGCCTCGACCGCGACCTGGCCCTCGACCTGATCTCGGGCCCTCTGTACTGGCGCTCGGTGGTGATCCGCAGCCCGAGGCTGCCGCAGGGGTACCTGGGGTCGCTGGCCCGGGCTACGGCGGGGGCGTTGCGGGCGCTGTGAGGAGCGCCTCCTGCCGGCCGGGGCGGATCAGCCCCCGACGGGGTGAGGCTTAGCCCCGTCGGGGTGAGGATCAGCCCCGCGTCGCCTCCGGGTGCTGCCGCACCCAGCCCTCCCACGCCGACGTGATCATGTCCTGGACGCCGTGCCTGGCCTTCCAGCCCAGCTCCGTGGCGGCGCGGTCGGCGGAGGCGACGACGCGGGCCGGGTCGCCGGGGCGGCGGGGGGCGACCGTGGGCGGGCGGTCGTAGCCGGTGATCGCGTTGATGCGGTCGATCATCTCGCGGACGGAGACGCCCTCGCCCCGGCCGATGTTGAGCGTGAGGTCCCGGCCGGGGGAGGAGCGCAGCGCCCGGGCCGCCGCGACATGGGCCTCGGCCAGGTCGACGACGTGGATGTAGTCGCGTACGCAGGTGCCGTCCGGGGTCGCGTAGTCGTCGCCGAAGACGCGCGGCGGGGCGTCCTCCGTGAGCTTCTCGAAGACCATGGGCACGAGGTTGAAGACCCCGGCGTCCGCGAGCTCCGGGCTCGCCGCACCCGCCACGTTGAAGTAGCGCAGGGACGCGGTCGACAGGCCGCTCGCCCGGCCCGTCGCGCGGACCAGCCACTCACCGGCCAGCTTCGTCTCGCCGTAGGGCGACATCGGCACGCAGGGCGTGTCCTCCGTGACCAGGTCCACGTCCGGCATGCCGTACACCGCCGCCGAGGAGGAGAACACGAAGGACGGCACCTTCGCCGCCGTCACCGCGTCCAGCAGGATCCGCAGACCCTCGACGTTCTCCCGGTAGTAGCGCAGCGGCTGCTCGACCGACTCTCCCACCTGCTTCTTCGCCGCGAGATGGACGACGCCGGTGACCGCGTGGTCCGCGAGGGTGCGCGCGAGCCGCTCGGCGTCCAGCGTCGAGCCCACCACCAGCGGCACCCCCTCGGGTACGCGCCCGGCGATACCGGTGGACAGGTCGTCGTAGACCACCGCCCCTTCCCCCGCCGCGGTCATCGCCCGTACGACGTGCGCGCCGATGTAGCCGGCGCCGCCGGTGATCAACCAGGTCATGTGCGACCGTCCCCTCGTCAGTTGTCCCGTCGTGTTCTCAGTGAAGCAGGCGGCTTCTCAGTGAAGCAGGCGGCGCAGTCGCGCGCGTACGACGGACAGCACACCGCGTACGCCGGGCGCCACCCGCAGCGCCAGCGCGCCGGAGTGGGTGGCGTACGGCTGCACGAGCACCACGCCGTGCCGGGCGCTCGGGACGGCACTGCGGCGCAGCAGACCGGCGCCCGCGAGCGCGTGCGCCGTGACCTCGCGGCTCACTCCGTCACGGAAGCGGACGCGAAGGCGCAGGTCCCAGGTGCCCGTACCGAGCGCGGCCAGCGCGGGGAGGTCGAAGTCCGCCTCCGCCGACCAGCCACCGGCGGAGGCCGCGAACTCCGTCGTGGCGCGGACACCGGCGTCCCCGTCGTCCCGGTGCCGCCACTCCACCTGCACCGCCTCCGGGCCCGCCCGCTCCACCCGGCCGTACAGCTCGTGCAGGCGCAGCCGCAGTCGGGCGCCACGCGCGCGTGGCCGCAGCTCGGCGTCCACGGCGAGGGGCAGCGCGCGCACCGGCCGGGTCAGCAGGGGTTCCAGGGAGACCTGCGGGAGGTCGTCCGACCAGACGGGCGTGCCGTCCGCGGCACGGGCGTACGGCGGACACAGCCGGGCCGGACGGGCCGCCAGTTCCCGCAGCCGGGGCAGGTCGCGCGGCTCCGGGGAGGCCAGGACGACCCGCCCGGCCAGCCGGCCCGGAGCGGCCGGGTTGCGCGCCCAGTCGTCGGCGTCGTACTCCGCGAGATGTGCCCGCGTCAGCTCCCACCAGGCGCGTCGGTAGGCGGCGTCGCGCAAGTCCAGCTCGCGCACGTACATCCGCAGCTCGTGGTCGAGGAACTTGGCGCGCGCGGCCCGCGCGAGTTCCTTCTGCCCGGCGCCCAGCAGGATCTCGTACGCCTGCCGGCACGCCTCCGTCCGGGCCCGCCAGTTGTCGACGCCGGCCCGGTCCAGGGAGATCGACAGCCGCTCGGCGGACCGGCGCACGTGCCAGACGTACACCCGGTCCGGCACCAGGGCGATGCGCGGGGCCGCGGCCAGCACGCGCGCGGAGAAGACGACGTCCTCGTACGGGAAGCGGCCCTCGGGGAAGCGGATGCGGTGCTCGCGCAGGAAGGCGGTGCGGTAGAGCTTGTTGACGCAGAGCGTGTCGTGGACCAGGTGGGGTCGCTGCGCGGGGCGCGGTACCGCGGCGTGGAGCGCGTAGAGACGCGCCTGCCAGGGCACTTCACGCCCCGACGGCAGCTCCCGGCGTACGCACAGACCGCCCGCGACCTCCGCGTGCGCGCCCGTCACGGCCCCGAGCAGCGCGTCGACCGCGCCGGCCGGCAGGACGTCGTCGCTGTCCAGGAACATCACGTACGGCGATGTCACCGCGTCGAGCCCGGTGTTGCGCGGGGTGCCGCAGCCGCCGCTGTTGACCCTGCGGCGGATCACCCTCAGGCGGGGTTCGGACGCGGCGAGCCGGTCGAGGAGGCCGGCGCTGCCGTCCGTCGAGCAGTCGTCGACGGCCACGACCTCGCGCACGGCCGGGCCCTGCGCGAGCGCCGAGCGCACGGCGTCCGTCACATGGGCGGCGTCGTCGTAGCCGATGACCACGACGGCGACCTGGGGGCGAGGCCTGTCGGCATCCACAGCGGCATTCATTACAAAGGATCGTAAGTCGGGTGAATGCCGTGAAAGCGATAAAACGCCCTACGTCGCTACACCCGCCCGTCTCCCGGCGACCCGCCCGGCACCTCCGAGAGCGCGGCCGCGTCCAGCGCGGAGGTGAGCTCGTCGAGGCGGGCGCGCAGGGCGCGGACCTCGGTGGTGTCGAAGCCGGTCGCGCCGGCGATCCGGCGCGGCACCTGGAGCGCCCGGGTCCGCAGCGCGGCACCCTCCTCGGTCAGCCGCACCTCCACCGACCGTTCGTCGCGCGCGCTGCGCTCCCGGCGTACGAGACCGGCCGCCTCCAGCCGCTTGAGCAGCGGCGACAGGGTGCCGGAGTCGAGACGCAGGTACTCCCCGAGCTTCTTCACGGGCAGCTCGCCCTGCTCCCAGAGCACCAGCATCACCAGGTACTGCGGGTAGGTGAGTCCGAGGTCCTTGAGGATCACGCGGTAGACGCCGTTGAAGGCGCGGGAGGCCGCGTGCAGGGAGAAGCAGATCTGCTGGTCCAGGCGGAGCCAGTCGTCGTCCGGCGTGTTCATGGCTCCAGGGTAGCTCGGATCCACCATTCAATTGCACACAACTTAATTGTGTGCTCTAATCATGGGTGTCAGGCGGCCCGGAAGCGGGCCGCCGGAACGTGACGTGAGAGGGAATGATTTCCATGGACGCGCTCTACACCGCTGTCGCCACCGCCACCCACGGCCGCGAGGGCCGCACCGTCAGCTCCGACGGCACGCTGGACCTCGCGCTGGGCATGCCGGAGGCGCTGGGCGGCAACGGCCAGGGCACCAACCCGGAGCAGCTCTTCGCCGCCGGTTACGCCGCTTGCTTCGGCAGCGCCCTCGGCCTCGTCGGCCGCGGGGCCAAGGTCGACGTCAGCGACGCCGCCGTGACCGCCGAGGTCTCCATCGGCAAGCAGGGCGAGGGCTTCGGTCTCGCCGTCACGCTGCGCGTCGAGCTGCCCGACAGCGTGGACGAGGCGACCGGCCGCAAGCTGGTCGAGCAGGCCCACCAGGTCTGCCCGTACTCCAACGCCACCCGCGGCAACATCGAGGTCGACCTCGTCATCGAGTAATCACCGGCACGTCACCCCCGACCCGCGCCAGCACCTCCCCCGTCTCCCTGCTCCACGCCACCACCACGGCCTCCTCGGGCACCCGGTGCCGGCGCGTCAGCAGCAGCCAGCGCACGTGGTAGCGGCGGACGACGGCGGCACGCCCGGCGCGGGTCGAACCGGGGGTCAGATAGGCCCGGACGTCGGCCGCCCGGCGCCCCCGCTCCCGCTCGTCCAGGGCCGGGTCGGGCCGGACGGGCGCGGCGAGGTTCGGCCCGTACCCGGCGATGGAGTGGCCGGCCAGGTACCCGTCGGTGATCACCACCTCGCCCGGCCCGATGTGCCGTGCCGCCCAGTCGTACGCGGGCCAGCGCGCGGGCTGTGCGAACCCCACCGGGTCGACCGAGCGCGGCACGACCGCCCCGGCGTGCACGGTGACGAACCCGGCGCACGCCCCGGCCGCCGCCGCCCCGCCCAGCACCTTCCGGGCCCGCCGCCAGGGCCGGGGCGCCGCCAGCTCCACCGCCAGTGCGCACTGCGGCGGCACCAGGACGGCCCACAAGGCCATGGCATATGTGTGGTGCCCGCTCACCCAGCCGTACGCCACCAGCGGGCACTCCAGCAGGAACATCAGCACCAGCGGGTCGCTCACCGACCTCCGGGCCCGCACCCACAGCGCGGGCACGCCGAGCAGCGCCAGCCAGGAGCCGGCGAACATCTCCTCGTACAGCCGCCGGTGCATGCCGTCCATGCCGGAGTCGCCCACCAGCGCGAGGACGTCGTAGTACGGCCACGCCACCGCGACCGCCCCGCAGACGGCCACGGCGAGCGCCCAGCGCGCCACGACCGCCCGGCGCCACCCGTGCTGCCCGGACGCCACGATCGCCACCGCGCCGATGAGCGCCGAGGCGGCCGTGACGGAATGGGTGAGCAGAATCAGCCCGTACAGGGCGCCGAGCCCCGCGTACCCCGGCCGGCCGCCGAGCCCGCTCGGACCGACGAACCGCACGGCGGGGGCGTCCTCACGCGCACGCGTGGCCGTCCAGGCCCACGCCCAGAGCGTCAGCCCGATCGCGAGCGCGGACGGATAGCCCAGGTTCGTCGTCATCGGCAGCAGACCGAGGTGGCCGCTCCAGGGGATCCGCGCCGTGCCCCACAGCAGCGTCATGAACAGCAGGGCCGTCACCGGCGCCCAGGGACGCGGGGTGAGGGTCCGGACGAAACGGCCGAGCCCCGTCAGCAGCACCAGCAGATGCACCGGCCCCGCGAGCTTCAGGACTCCCCAGCCGGACAGCCCCGTCAGCCGCGCCAGAACGCCCTGCGCGACGGCGTACGGGCCGTAGTAGGGGCTGCCCTCGCCCGGCAGGTCCGCCATGGGGTGGGCCGGACGGAGCAGATCGGCCCTGAGCCGCTCCACGACCGCCGCGTGCTGTCCGGCGTCGCAGCACAGCGGGACCCGCCAGTACGCCAGCGTCATCACCAGCCAGAACAGGGTGCCGAAGAGCTGGTACGGGGTGAGCCGCACCGGCCGGCCGCCGCGCAGCGCCGTCGCGCCGCGCACGGTCCGCCGGAGGAGGACCGAGGCGCTCACAGGAGTGGGGGAAGGGTCTCGGGCATGCGCCAGATGTTCCCGCCCCCTGCGTGCTCTGACCCCGGGTCACCTCATCGGGTCAGTCGCAGAGGGCCTGCTCCGCCGTCGCGGGCCAGCGCGCGAAGCGGAACCCCGTCCGCTCGACGGACCCCGTGAGGTTCCGCCAGAACCGCTCGGCGGTGAGCGGCGCGCGCACCGACTCCTTCAGTTCGGCCAGTTCGCCGCAGTCCAGCGCGGCCCGGGCCGCCACGACCGTCTCCAGCGAGGCCCCGGCCCGCAGCAGATCGCGCTGCGGCGGGTGCCGCGCCGCCCACTCCGCGAAGACCCAGTGGTTGCGCAGGAACTTCTCGTGCCCGGGCCAGCTCCACCGCTCCAGCGCGAGATGCGCGCCGACGGGACTGGCCAGCCCCCAGGCGTCGTTGACGTAGGCGTCGAGCGGTGCCGCGGCTCCCGTGACTCCGAGATGACGGCCCACGATCACCACGTGGTACCGGGAGTCCGGCCGCATCGGCGTGGCGTGCAGCCGCCGCCCGGAGTCGAAGTACAGCAGCGTCGGCCCGGGCGCGCGCACGGCCTGCGCCAGCATGCCGCGCCCCTCCGGCAGGGCGGGCCAGTTGCCCACCCAGGTGGCGGTGCGCACCGGGTTGTGGTCGCCGAGGGCCTCCACGTCGGAGCTGCGCACATTGAACGAACCGGGCGTGCCGCGCACGTCGAACGGCGTCCGCAACGGGCTGACCGCGGCGCACAGCCACACCAGCAGCAGCGCGCTCGCGACGCCGGTGAATCGGTTCGCCGGCACGACCAGCACCGGCAGGAGCAGCAGCAGAAGAGCGGGCAGGATCATGCGCGCGTGCATGTAGTCACCGCCGACGCGGATGACGTACGCGGACAGCAGCAGGCCCGCGACCAATGGAGCCAGCAGCACCGCGAGCGAGGTCCGCCCCGGGGCGCGGTACCGCCGTTCCCGGCGCGTGCGCCGCACCAGCAGGACGGCCAGCGCGCCGAGCACGGGGACGACGGGCCACAGCCAGTAGGGCCCGAGCGTCTCCTGCACATAGCCGGCGCCCCGGCTCCAGTCGCTGGCGCTCGCCTCCTTGGCGATGGCGGGCAGCGGCACCAGGATCCCGTAGTACCCCGCCCGGAAGACCTCGTAGGCCAGCGGCAGCGCCGCCGCCGAGGCCAGCATCGCGGCGGTGCCCCGCCGGGAGGGGCGCAGCACCCACCACTGCGCCGCCAGGAAACACGCCGTGACCACCGCGAGATCGGGCCGGACCAGCGGACCCAGCCCGAACACGAAGGCGGCCGCGTACACCGGCCGGGCCTCCTGCCCCCGCCGGGTGCGCGTCAGCAGCCACCACGACAGGCCGGTCCAGAAGGCACCCAGGCCGCTCTCCAGGCCCGAGGTCATGTACGACCAGAACGGCGGCACGGCCAGCAGCACGCACACACCCGCCGGGAGCAGCAGCCGGGCGCCCCGGTGCAGCCGGCACGTGGCGTACAGGGCGAGCCCGAACCCGGCGGCGCTCAGCAGCAGCCCGAGCCCCACCG
The DNA here is from genome assembly GCF_042674225.1 of Streptomyces sp. NPDC056948. Lineage (NCBI taxonomy): Bacteria > Bacillati > Actinomycetota > Actinomycetes > Kitasatosporales > Streptomycetaceae > Streptomyces > Streptomyces sp. NPDC056948. The sequence goes on along the minus strand of NZ_JBHUQX010000056.1, from coordinate 7,387 downwards.
CGAGGAACGCGGGATCCTCGCCGGTGACCCAGGCGGCGAGCGCGAGCAGCCACTGCCACAGGGTGCCGGTCGAACTCTCCGCCCGCTCTCCCACGTTGAACACGGGCCCGTTGCCCGCCAGGATCTGCCGGACCGGACGCAGATAGATCAGCCCGTCGTCGCAGATCCAGCGGCGCCGGTAGCCCAGCACGAACAGGGCCGCGGTGGGCACGGCGACCAGCGCCGCGTGCCACCAGTGCACCGGCCGCATCCGCTCGGCGGCGGCCGGCGGCCGGGCCGAGGCGGCCCGCTGGCCGGGCAGGGAGGGGACGGCCTCGGGAGTGGCGGGTGTTCTCATCGCTCGACCAGCGCCTCGGACCTCGCACCGGCACCCGCGGTCCGGCGGGCCGCGGGCAGCAGCGCACCGCCCCGTTCGCCCAGCATCAGCAGGCGTACGACCCGCTCGGCGGCCCGCCCGTCCTCGAACTCGCAGTACCGCTCCCGGAAGCCCGCCCGCAGCCGCGCCGACTCCCCGTCCTGCCAGGTGCCGGACGCGAACAGCCAGGCCAGCTCCCGGTAGGAGCGCGACACATGCCCGGGCGCGTCGGCCGTGATGTCGAAGTAGGCGCCCCGGCTCGCCGCGAACGCGCCCCAGTCGTCGGCGTGCACCACGACCGGCCGGTCGAGGAGGGCGTAGTCGAACATCAGGGCCGAGTAGTCGGTGACCAGCACGTCGGAGGCGAGCAGCACGTCCTCGACGTGCGGCTCGTCGGTCGCGTCCACCAGCACACCCCGCCGGTGCAGCTCGGCCAGCCCCAGGCCGCGCGCCACGCCCCCGGCCAGCGAGGGGTGCAGCCGGACGACGAGGGTGTGGCCGGGGCCCAGGTCCTCGGCGAACCGGGCCAGGTCGAACCGGTCGACATGGCCGCCCTTGCGGTAGTCGCGCCGGGTCGGCGCGTACAGCACCACCGTGTGACCGGCGGGGACGCCGAGCCGCTCGCGCACCTCCGGGTTCCGCTCCGGGCCCGCGCCGACCAGGACGTCGTTGCGGGGACTGCCCGTCCGCAGCGAGGCGAAGTGGCACGGGTACGCCCGCTCCCAGGCCCGCTCCGCGTGCAGACCCGCGACCAGGCTGTAGTCCCAGCGGTCGGCCCGGCGCAGCATCTGCGGCACATCGAAGCCGTGCCGGGCGCCCGGCTTGGTCAGCAGATCGGCGCCCATGTACTTGAGCGGGGTGCCCTGGTGGGTGTGGATGTGGACGCTGCCGGGCCGTTTGGCCAGGGTGCCGGGCCAGTTGACGTTGTTCACCCAGTACGTCGCCCGCGCCATGACCTCGTGGTAGCGCCGCGAACCGGGTGTCACATGGTCGATGCCGGGCGGCAGCGCGTCCACCGCGTCCTCCCGGACCACCCACACGCCCCGGATGTGCGGGGCGATCTCGCGTGCCTTGGCGTGGATCGCCGCCGGGTCGCCGGACACGCCACGGTGGTGGGTCGCCGAGTAGACGGCGAGATGCGGATCGAGCGGGCGCTTCGACTGGGCCGCGTACCAGGTGCGCAGAGCGGTCCCCGACGCCTTCCGCGCCACCCGCCGCTTCCTGCCCAGGGCACTCGCGCGCAGATCCCGCAGACCGCGCACCGCCGCGTACGACGCGTAGGGCGACGAGGCCAGCAGCCGCATCTCGACCCCGCGCCAGCCGTCCGGCTCCGGGAAGCCGCCCTCGGGGAGGTGACGGCGGTGGAAGGAGCGGATCTCGCGGTAGAAGTCGCCCCGGTCCGCGGGCCGCACCCGGTCCTCGCGGGCCAGCACGAACAGCATGTGGTCCAGCGCCCGCTCCAGCAGCGGCGGCCGCGCCCAGTCGAGGTCGGGGCGCTGCTCCAGGAACGCGAACAGCCCTTCGTACTGCGGGAAGATCTCGAAGTGCCGGCGCCCCGGCGTCCTGGTGATCGCGCCCTGCCTGCGCTGCCGGTACTCGACCCCGATCCGGCCCAGACAGGCGATGCGGTCCGCCAGCACCATCGCCCGGTAGGTGACCGGCGCGTCCTCGTACAGCCCCGGCGCGTACTCCAGGCCGTGCTCCTGGAGGAAGGCCCGCCGGTACGCCTTGTTCCAGGCGACCAGGAACAGGTTCAGGTACCGCGGGCTCTCCCGGATGCCGAACGTCTCCGTGCCCGCCTCGGCCAGCAGGTCCGCCGCCTCGCTGCGCCCGCCCCTGCCCCACCAGTGGGTGCGCACGTGGTCGAAGACCAGGATGTCCGGATCGCCGGTCGCCTCGAGACGCGCGGCGACGGCGGCCAGCAGACCCGGGGTGTAGCGGTCGTCGCTGTCGAGGAACAGGACGTAGTCGCCGGCCGCCTCCGCCCGTCCGGCGTTGCGGGCCCGGCCCAGGCCGACGTTCTCGGGCAGGTGCAGCACCCGCACCCGGGCGTCGCGGGCGGCGTACTCGTCGAGGATCGCGCCGCTGCCGTCGGGGGAGCGATCGTCCACGGCGATCACCTCGAAGTCGCCGTACGACTGGGAGAGCACCGAGTCGAGACACTCGCGCAGGAAGCCCTGCACCTTGTAGACGGGGACGATGATGCTGAAGCGGGGCACTTCTTCGGTCAGCTCCTTACGAGGGTGGCGGCGGGGGCCGGGACGCGCTCCGCGAGCGGGATCACGGGCGGGATCGACTCGGGCGGCTCTCCCAGCAGCACCCGGCGTACGACGCGCTCGGCGGCCCGCCCGTCGTCGAACTGGCAGAAGCGCTCCCGGAACGCGGCGCGCAGGGCCGTCGCGGACTCGTCCGCGTAACCGCCGTCGATGAAGGCCGCAGCCAGCTCCTCGGGCGTACGGGCGACCCGGCCGGGCGGGACCTCCATCAGGTCGAAGTAGACGCCCCGGGTCTCCCGGTAGACGTCCCAGTCGTCGGCGTACACGACGATCGGCCGGTCCAGGTTGGCGTAGTCGAACATGATCGACGAGTAGTCGGTGATCAGCGCGTCGGCGGCCAGGCACACGTCCTCCGACGAGCGGTGCCCCGTGACGTCGATGATCCGGTCGCCGCCCCGGCCGGGCCCCTGGTCGTAGAAGTAGTGGGCGCGCAGCAGCACCACGTACTCGTCGCCGATCGCCTCGCAGAACTCGGCCAGGTCCAGGCCGGACGCGAAGCCGGTGGCGTAGTCGCGGTGCGTGGGGGCGTAGAGGATCGCCTTCTTGTCCTCGGGGACGCCGAGTTCCTTGCGGACGCGGGCGACGTCCTCGGCGGACGCCGTGCAGTAGACGTCGTTGCGCGGATAGCCGTACTCGAGGGTCTCGTGCGCCCCGGGGAACGCCTTCTCCCACATCTCGGTGGAGTGCCGGTTGGAGGTGAGGTTGTAGTCCCAGCGGTCCACCCGGGCCAGCAGCCTGGCGAAGCTCCCCGTCGCCGCTGCCACCACGGGATACGTCGCCTGGTCGGCGCCCATCGTCTTCAGCGGGGTCCCGTGCTGGGTCTGGAGGTGCGTGCTGCCGGGGCGTTTGACCACGGCGTCCGCGAAGTTGGCGTTGTTGACCAGGTACCGGGCGCGGGCCAGCGCCTCCCAGTACTTCCGGCTGCCGATGACCGCGTACTCCACGTCCTTCGGCATGCCGTCCACCGCGTCCGGCTCCACCAGGAACACCGAGCGCAGGTGCGGGGCGAGTTCGCGGGCCTTGGCGTGGATCGCGGCCGGGTTGCAGACGTAGCCGCGGCCCCAGTACGCGCAGTACACGGCGAGGTTCCTGTCGAGAGGGAGACGCAGGCTCGCCGCGTAGCGCAGGCGGGTGCGCAGCCCCTGGGGGCGCGGGAGCAGCGCGGCGGCCCGCAGCGCCCTCCGGTTGGCGGCGCGCAGGGTGCGGAACGCCGGGTACGAACCGGCCGCCAGCAGCCGGTGCTGGACGCCGAGGCTGCCGCCGGGCGTCCGGTAGTCGGCGGGGCGGTGCCGCCGGTAGAGCGCGCCCGCCCGGCGGAAGAAGGCGCGGCGCCCGGCCGGCAGCCGCCGGGGGTGGGCGGCCGTCTTCAGTACGGCGGCGAAGAGCTGGGTGAACAGCGGCGCCAGCCGATCCACCGACAGCCCCTGCTCCGCGGCCCGGGTCAGCACCAGCTCGGTCTGGTCGAGCAGCTCGGCATGGTGCTCGCCCGGAAGGTTCAGCCGGTTGCCCTGCCGGCGCAGCAGATGCCGGACGACGACCGTGCGCAGGGCCGCCACCCGCTCCGCCCGCAGGGCGACCAGGGCGCCGAACCCGACGTCGGTGAAGTGGTCCCCGGGGAAGGTGATGTCCCGCTCGGTGAGGAAGGCCCGGCGGTAGACCGCGCTCCACGCCGGGAGCGTCACGCCCGTCAGCTCCGGGGCCCGGTCGGGGGAGAAGACCCCGTCCGGTGTCCTGGCCAGCAGGGGCGCGGCCGGGTTGGCCGGCTCGCCCTCCCACCAGGGGGTGCGCTCGTGCTCGAAGTGCAGCGCGTCGACGTCGCCCACCGCGCTCAGCCGGGCGTCCAGTGCCGCCAGTGCCCCCGGGACCAGGACGTCGTCGCCGTCGAGGAACAGCACATGGCCGCCGACGGCCGCCCGCAGCCCGGTGTTGCGCGCCCCGGCCAGACCGTCCGAGGGCGGGGAGTGCACCGGCGTCACCCGGGAGTCCCGCTCGGCGTACCCGGCGACGACGTCGGCCGCCGGTGCGTCGGGTGCGTCGCACACCGGGATCAGCTCGAAGTCGCCGAACGACTGGGCGAGGATCGAGTCCAGCGCCAGGGACAGCCGGCCCGCGACCCCATGGGACGGGACGACGATGCTGAAGCGGGGCATTCTGCTCTTTCTGTCGAGGGTCATCGGGGGGTCATCGAGTGGCTTCGAGGGCTTCGGTCTTCGAGGCGCTGCGGAGGCTTTTCAGGAGCGGGGCCGCCCCGACGGACGCCAGGACGGCGGCCGGCTGGGGGTCGGCCGCGACGGGCTGGAGGGCATGCGGACTCCCCGGAGTGAGAACCGTGGTCAGGGGTGGTCGGTGATGTTCGGGGGACCGGCCGGCCGCGGCACCGTGGCCAGCGGCTCACGCGTCAGCGAGGCCGCCGCCGACGGCACCGGACGGCGCTCGGCGAGCGGGACGACCGGCGGCAGCTCCGACTCGCCGAGAACGACGCGGCGGACGACCCGCTCGGCGGCCCGTCCGTCGTCGTAGGTGCAGAACCGTTCGCGGAACGCCGCGCGCAACTGGGTCGAGCGGGAGCCCCGCCAGTGGCCGGTGGCGAAGATGTCGATCAGCTCGTCCTCGCCGCGCGCGAGGGCGCCCGGCGGGGAGGCACGCAGATCGAAGTAGGCGCCGCGGGCCGCCTCGTACGCCTCCCAGTCGTCGGCGTGGATCACGATCGGCCGGTCCAGGTTGGCGTAGTCGAACATCAGCGACGAGTAGTCCGTGACCAGGACGTCCGAGGCCAGACAGAGCGACTCCACGCTCGGGTGGTCGCTGACGTCGACGACCCGGCCGCAGGTGGTGGTCAGCGGGGCGCCGTAGGCGTGGTGGGCGCGGGCCAGGACGACGAAGCGCGGGCCCAGACGGCGCACGATCCGCTGGAGGTCGAGGGTGCGGTGCTGGGAGCGGCGGTAGTCGCGGTGGGTCGGCGCGTACAGGATCGCCACCGTGCCCTCCGGGACGCCCAGCGTGGCGCGCAGCCGGGTCACGTCCGCCGCGGTCGCCGTCCGGAACACGTCGTTGCGCGGGTAGCCGTACTCCAGCGTGGTGTAGCGGCCGGGGTGGACGCGCTCCTGGGTCAGGGTGGTGTGGCGGTTGGCGGACAGCACGTAGTCCCACTGGTCGACGCCCTTGAGCAGCCGGGCGAAGTCCCTGCCGCGCGCGGCCGCCGGGCGTTCCTGGAGGTCGAGGCCGATGTGCCCCAGCGGGGTGCCCTGCCCGGTCTGGATCAGGACCTGGCCCCGGCGCTTGACCAGGCGGTCGTCGAAGTCGGTGTTGCTGACCAGGTACCGGGAACGGGCGAGCGCCGTCCAGTAGCCGGCCGTGCCGGGGACGAGGCAGCGCGGGCCCGGCGGGCTGGCGTGGTGGTGCTCCGGACGGGCGATCCATGCCGTACGGATGTGCGGCGCGAGGCCGCGGATCGAGGACTCCAGCGCGCCCGGGTTGCAGCCGTGGCCGCGGCCGTCGTAGGCGGCGAAGACGGCACGGTCGGAGCGCACGGGCAGGCAGCGCTGGACGCCGTAGTGGACCCTGAGCGCGGCGGTCCGCAGCCCGTGCAGCAGCTTCCCGGTGGTCCGGGCGGCGGCGCGGTGCAGGGCCGACGCCAGTTGCAGCGTGCGGTAGGTGCGGTGCAGGCCGAAGCGGATCAGGGTGTGGTGCACCCGGGCCCGCAGGGGGACGGGCGGGCCCGGGGTGCGGTAGCGGCGGTAGTGGGCGCGGGCCCGGCGCAGGAAGTCCGCCCGCGAGCCGCGCGGCAGCCGGTCCCGCCGGGAGTACACGATCGCCAGGTGATGGACCATGCGGCGGAACAGCGCCGACCGCCACCGGTCCAGCTCGGGGCGCTCATCGAGATACGCGAACACCCGGTCGTACTGGTCGAAGACGTCGAAGTGCCGCTCGCTGGTGGTGCGCAGGATGCTGCCCATCCGCCGCTGCCGGTAGTGCACGCAGACGCGGTCGAGAGTCGCGATCGACTCGGCCGTCATCAGCACCGGGTACGTCCATGGCGTGTCCTCGTAGTAGCCGGGCGGGAAGACGAACCCCTTCTCCTCGACGAACTCCCGCCGGTAGGCCTTGCTCCAGGCGACCATCAGCAGCTTCAGCAGACCCGGCCGGTCCTCCAGGCGGAACGGGGCCGGGCCCTCCTCGGAGAGCTGCAGGGCCGCCTGATTGCGGACCGCCTCGCCCGTCCAGTAGGTGCGCGCGTAGTCGAAGACCAGGACGTCCGGCTCGCCGGTCTCCTTCAGCCGGTCGGCGATGGAGCGCAGCGCGTCCGGCGTGAGGGTGTCGTCGCTGTCGAGGAACAGCAGGTAGTCGCCGCTCGCGTGCGCCACGCCGGCGTTGCGGGCGGGGCCCAGGCCGACGTTCTCGGGCAGATGGACGGGCTGTACACGCGCGTCGCGGGCGGCGAACTCGTCGATGATCGCGCCGCACGCGTCCGGCGAGCAGTCGTCGACGACGATCAGTTCCAGATCGGGACAGGACTGGGAGAGCACCGACTCCAGGCACTCGTGCAGGTACGCCTGAACCTGGTACGCGGGGACAATGACACTGAACCTGGGCAAGAGGCCATCCATCGGTCGGCGCGGGCGTTCGGCCCGGGAACGGCCGGGGAGGCCACTTGGTTACGGCGGCTACGTCATCCGGGGGAATGCGGAAGGGGCGGACCGCCACCGGTCCGCCCCTCCAACTCCCTTGCCATGACAGCTACTTGACCGCTCCAGCC